>JAXJUJ010000194.1:0-3374 GCA_036309125.1 Acutalibacteraceae bacterium
CGGTCATAAACTATTGTCTGTTCAACATAACGCTTGTACTCAGCATAGTATACACGTTCGTTATGAATTCCGATACCCGTGTCACGGACTTTCATAAAAGGTGTGGGATCAAGAATTCTTATACACTGAGTACCGAGAACATCGGAAGCATAACGGATATTCATAATTTCCCTTGCAGCCTTGTTAATCTGCTGAACTTCAAGCTGGTCGTTAAGAACAATAAGTCCGTTAGGTGAATTGTTAACGATTGTATCAGAAAAGCTTTCAGCCTTATCCTTCAGGAATGGCAGACACATAGAATATTCAGCCTTACCCTGACAAATTGCAATCGCTTTATCACGGCAGGTGTTGTAGCCGCAGGAACCGCAGTTAAGTTGGTCGGTTTCTTTAACTTTTCCCATCCGGCGAAGAACGTTGCTGATTTCAATTTCCGATGGCTGCTGGAGTCTGTGTTCGATAAATGTAAAGTTCTTATGCATTTCATCAATTTCGGGCTGAATAACATCGAAATCCTCAGCACCTGCATAGTTTGCCACAGACATATAATCACGGATTGGTGAACGGTGGTATTTTTCCATAACAGGACCGCCGATACAGCTTCCTGTACAGGATGACATCTCAATAAAGCATTTGTGTATTTTTCCGCTTTCTATATCACGCAATGCTGCCATACAATTTTCAACACCGTCAATCGCCATATATGTATAGCCGTTTATGCTCTGCTCCATTGTTTTGAGAATACCGCCCGTTGTAGGGAAGAAGCGTGTTCGGCTGTTTCTGGTTGTATCAATTTCCTGTTTTAGCTCAATGCCTTCACTTTTCAGCCATTCGGTAAGCTCCTCAAAAGTAAGCACGGCGTCAACAATTCCTTCGTAATATTCAGCCTCGTCCTTTTTTGCAACGCAGGGACCGATAAATACTGTCTTTGCATTCGGAATTCTCTTTTTTATATCTGCACAATGAGCCTGCATCGGCGAAACAACGTCGGCAAGATATTTAAGTTCTGAAGGGAAATACTTCTGAACAAGAAGATTTACCGAGTGACAGCAGGAAGAAATGATAATATCCCTGTCTTCTTCACGGAGGATTCGTTCGTATTCGTTTTTTACAATTGTCGCACCGATTGCAGTTTCCTCAACATCATAAAAGCCGAGTTTCTGCAAAGCCTCACGCATCGAGTTAATTCCCACGCCGTCGTAATTTGCTATGAAGGACGGTGCAAGACTGACAACAACAGGACTTCCGCTCTGAATAAGTACCTTTGCCTTTTCAACCTCACCTGCAATTTCCTTTGCATTCTGTGGACAGACTACAAAACATTGACCACATAATATGCACTCATTTCCGATAATATGTGCCTGATTTCCCGAAAATCGAATAGACTTGACGGGACAATGACGGATACATTTATAGCAGTTTTTACAGTTGGATTTCTTAAGAGTAAGCCAGTTAGACATAATTTAATTCTTCCCTTCGTCTTGGAAAACCTTTAATACCTTTTCGGTAAAGAACTCTTTGAAATTTTCACGGGTGACTCCTGTGTGAATGTCATCATCTATCTGAACAGTAACACCTATGCGGTTGCATTTTCCTATGCAGAAGCTTCCCGCAAGTGTGATTTCTCCTTCAAGACCGTGCTCCTGAATTGTATTCTGAAAAAGCTCCACGATGTCCGCAGAGCCTTTCAGGTGACAGGAGCTGCCTACGCAGACCTGTATTATCATAATTTTGCCTTGACCTCTTTCTCAAAGAAGTCTGTTACTGTATCAGGTGTTACAGAGAAGAATGCGTCATCAACAGTAACACATACACCCTGCTGACATTTTCCCATACAGAATGTTCCGCCCAGCTCAACCTTATCTCCGAGATGGTTCTCAGCGATAAGATACTGAAGCTGTTCTACGACACTTCTTGAACCTTTGATGTGGCAGGAGCTGCCTATACAAACTGTTACTTTCATTATTTAATCCCCCTTATTATTCGTAATCAACAACATCTACCCAGCTAAGCAGGAATTCTCTTTCCTTTTCGTTGCCCTTTACGGACTGAGAAGCCGCTACGATAGGCATCCACTTCTGAACGTACTGCTTTGCTGTATTGCTCTTTTCGCAGAACAGGTCAAGATATTTGTGAGCGCCTGTGATGTCGCCGTTGAGCCAGAAAAGAAGGTAAGTTCTTGCTGCGTCAGCAGAAGCATTGCCCTGTGTTGCGTGCGCCCAGTCAAGAATAAAAGGTGTACCGTCTTCTGTGATTATGATATTGGAAGGGTTAAGATCGCCGTGGCAGACCTTGTTGTGCTTAGGCATACTATCAAGACGTGTGTGAAGGTCATATCTTGTTGTAGCGTCAAGCTCACAAGCACTGATTTTACGATTCATTTTATCCTTGAGCTTGTTAAGAAGAGGACATGTCTTTGAGTTGATTTCAAGCTGAACATCAACGAGCATTTCAAGGTACTTATCCTTATTGTCAGGGTCTTCTTCAATAAGCTGTGCAAGAGTTTTTCCCTTGATAAACTCGGAAACGATTGCCCACTTGCCGTCAACCATAGTTACTTCAAGAATTTTAGGGATATTGAGTCCTGTTTCTTCGATACGGGACTGATTGAGTGCTTCGTTAAGCACGTCAGCCTTGGAGTAATCGGCATTGAATACCTTAACGCAGGTATCGCCGTCACGATAGATAGTCTTATTGTTTCTTACTGCAATTACTCTGTCAAGTTTCATATTCTTATTCCCCTTTCCTTACGCTCTGTTGCTCTTCTTGCCCTTGTTGTAAACTGCTTTTACAGTGTCAGCCTTAACATTTCCTGCGATTTCCTTTGCAGGCATTTCAGCTTCAACAAAATGCTTGCCGTAGTATGCGTTGAGGTACATCTGCTTGATTTCGCTCATAAGCGGATATCTTGGGTTTGCACCTGTGCACTGGTCGTCAAATGCCTGTTCAGTCATTTCGTCAAGATTGTCAAGGAATGCCTTTTCGTCAATGCCGTAATCCTTGATAGTATCCTTAATACCGACCTTTGCCTTGAGTTCGTTAATAGCCTTGATAAGATTTTCAAGCTTTTCTTCATCTGTATTGCCGCCGAGGTTAAGGCAGTCAGCAATTTCAGCGTAACGTGCAAGTGTATGAGGGTGGTCGTACTGGGAGAATGTACCCATCTTCGCAGGTGCTTCAGCAGCGTTGAAACGGATAACCTCTTCAATCATAAGTGCGTTTGCAACACCGTGTGGGAGGTGGTGGAATGCACCGAGCTTATGTGCCATTGAGTGACATACACCGAGGAATGCGTTTGCGAATGCCATACCTGCCATTGTAGCGGCATTAGCCATCTTCTCACGAGCCTCAACGTCGGTCTGTCCGTTGTCATATGC
>JAXJUJ010000195.1:0-17869 GCA_036309125.1 Acutalibacteraceae bacterium
ATATTATGTTCCCGCTAAATTCTGTACAAAATTGGCGAGCAGATGCTATCTGCCCCTACGAACTCGCTCAGATTGCATTTGTAGGGCACGACGCTTGCGACGTGCCGACATTCTGCTATATTTAGCGGCGTGTCGTAAACGTCACGCCCTACAAGAACGATCGAATACAGGTGTTTAAAATCAGCGTCGCAGACCCTCACTTCTTCACTCTTACATATTACCTATTACTTCTCGGGATTCATCCCCACAAACCCGAATTTATCCACACCTTTTATCCCTCCTCAAAATGCTGCACCCCCGACAGAGACTTGTATGTCTTTGTCGGGGGTGCATGTCAATACATCTTTAACTTACGTATATCCTCAAAAAAAGCTTCTTCGTCGGAGTTTTCTGTAAATTCCAGTATGATCGCACCTGCAAACTTTCTGTCTCTGAAGCTTCTGAGTAGAGTATCGAGGTAAGTTTCGTCCTTTATCTTGTCCTCCTGCTCACGCTTCATATCGTAATAGGAAACGTGAACATTTTCAATGAAATCATATGTCCTTTCAATCCTGTCGAGATCATATTCCTTACGAAAATATCTCGACTGAAAATAAGTTCCGAAGTTTGCTTTATCTGCATCAGCCTGAATTTTCAGGAAAGCATCAGTGTCATTATTGAAAGTATAATCGTGACACTCGGGGCACACAAGTAACCCGTAATTTTCAGCTATATCGCAGATTCTTTTCAGGTCACGTAGCAGAGTATCGTATTCTTCCTCACTCATATCCTGACTGTTTTTCTCACCCAGCCAGACACGGATTGACTCTGCCCCCAGAAGCTTCGCATTTTCGCAAATCACGCTCCACTCCTCTTCCTTGCTTTTTCCTACTCTGTAGTAGCTGCCGTATGATGAAACTTCTATCCCTGCTTCGCTGCAGATTTCCTTTGCCTTTTTTGCATCCTCAGCCGTAATGACGTGCACATCTGCACCCCACTCTATACAGTCTACCTGCGCTCTTTTACAAAGAGACACTATTTCTTCGATATTCTTATTTCTGAAGGTCACACTTGCGAGACCGATTTTAAAACAACTCATAACACATCTCCGTCAGCTTTTTTCTGAATTCATTATAGCAGACACAGCTATTTAAAGCAACTGCAATCCGAATTGGTAAAAATATCGAAATTTTTTCGATATTTATGAAAATTTTTCGTTTATTTCTTTGACTTTATATTCCAAAAGTGGTAGTATAGGTAATTATAAATTCTTGATGGAGGAAATCATGAAAAAAGTATTAGCTGTTTTTATGAGCGTTCTGATGTTTATGCAGATAGGTATCACAACATCGGCATCACAAGGTGCAGACAAAATGACTGAAAGCGAATGGGAGGCTTACTACAGCTCCCTTATCGGAGACAACACACTTCCCACACTCAACGTAGGTGCAGACGAAACACAGGTCAGTCTTTGCTGGCACGCAGACAAAGCTTCTGCGAAAGCTCAGGTGAAGGTTTCAAAAAATGCTGATATGTCTGACGCTGAAATTTTCGAAGGCGAAACCACACCTGCTGAAAATGATCTTCAGCTTGTTTGCCGTGTAACGGTTACAGGACTTGAGGAAAATGCAACGTATTACTACCAGTGGAATAAAGGCGGCAGCTGGAGCGACACTGAAAAATACGAAACAAAATCTTTCGGCAAGCATAAGGCTATGGTAGTCGGCGATATTCAGATTACGGAAGACTTCCGTGACGGTGGCGAAGAACAGATGACTGACGGATACCGTTGGAACAATCTTCTCGCAGAAGCAGTGGAGGCAAATCCTGATATCGCTTACCTCGTTTCTCCCGGCGATAACATTTCAACAGGTTCAACCGCGGCAGAGTGGCAGACACTTCTTATGCCCGAGACACTCCGTTCACTTCCCATGGCACTCGCAATCGGTAACCACGATAAAAAAGGTATGATGTACAACTACTATACCGATATGCCGAACGAATATTACGGTAAAAACTTCAAGGGACTCGACCGTGACTTCTGGTTCCGTTACGGCGATGTGCTTTATATGGTTTTCGACTCTACATCAGGTAACGCTCCCGACCACAGAGCAATGGCAAAGGAAGCTATAAAGCTCAACCCCGACGCAAAGTGGCGAGTAGGTGTCGTTCACCACGGCATTTACGGTGCAGGCGACTGTATCGGAGATATGGAAACAGAAATAGTTCTCAAAACAATCTTTGCTCCTATATTTGAGTCTTTCGACTTCGACCTTGTCATCACAGGTCACACTCATTCACAGGGACGTTCACACTTTATGAATAACAATAAGGTAGTCAGAGAGGCTCCGTCGGGCGGCACATTCACAAACCCGAAGGGCGTTGTCTACCTCAACTCAAACTCAAACTGCGGCAGACCGACAAACGAGAGCTATGAAGCTGACTGGCTTGCATACAGCTTCCTTGAAAATGATGTTCCTACTTACTCTACTCTCAGCTTTGACGGTGACACAATGACACTTGAAACTCGTCGCGGTGACAACAGTGAGCTTCTTGACTCGATCACAATCAAGCGCACAGAGGAATACAAGGATAAATCATTCGGCAATATGGTCAAGAGATTTTTCTACAAAATCATCGAGGTTATCGGCTGGGTTTACACAAAGATCGATTACCTCGTAAGAGATATTCAGGCAATGAAAGAAGAAGGCGGTTTGATGGGTAAAAAAAAAACTGAAATTCTGATCGGAAACAGAGCCGACCCCTATGTCACAAAAGGCAGTGACGGTTGGTACTACTTCACGGCATCCTATCCTATGTACGGTGGTGCCGATCCTGAGGGATATGACAGAATAATTCTTCGAAGAGCAAGGACTGTAGATGACCTCGCATCAGCAGAAGAAATCGTAATCTGGGACGAGAAAGACAGCGAAGCTGCTCACCGTTACATATGGGCACCCGAAATTCACGAGATAAACGGCAAATGGTATGTTTTCTTTGCTGCAAGTGACAGTGCCGACAACGTCTGGGACATCAGATGTCACGTCATTATGTGCGAGGGCGATCCCTACACCGATGAGTGGATTGACAAAGGTAGATTTCAGGCCTGTGAGGGCGACAATTTCTCCTTCCGTTGGTTTTCACTTGATATGACCTATTTCGAGTCGGGCGGAAAATCCTATGTTGCCTGGGCACAGACTGACGGCAACTCAAACGTATACATCGCAACGGTTGACCCTGATGAGCCGTGGAAAACAACATCCCCTGCTGTACTTCTCACCAAACCCGAATATGATTGGGAAAAGGTCAGAATACCTGTCAATGAAGGCCCTGCCGTTATGAAAGAAAACGGAAGAGTTTACCTTGCTTTTTCTGCTTCGGCTACAGGACCCGAGTACTGCATAGGATTAATGTATGCTGATGATGGTGCAGACCTGCTCGATGTCAGCAACTGGACAAAGCTTGACAAGCCTCTGCTCACGTCAGATGATCTCATCGAAGAATATGGTCCCGGACACAACTGCTTTGTAAAGGACGAATACGGAAACTGGGTTTTCATTTATCATTCACGTGATCAGAAATGTTATAAAGGAAAGTGCGGCTACTCTCATGAGGATTCACTTTACGACCCCTGCCGAAGTGCAAGAAAACGTACGGTGCGCTGGGATGAAAACGGACTTCCTATATTGAACTCATAAAAAATCAAGACTCTGAGAGCTTTTCTCAGAGTCTTTTTTCTACATCTTCGATTGTCGGCAGAGAAGGTATTGCTCCGTGATTTTCCACGCATATACTTGCTGCCGTATTGGCAAATGCCGCATAATTCACTGCTTCATCAAGCGTAATTTCCGAAAGCTTTTTTCCGCTTTGTGCTACCTTCAGCAGAAACGCGCCCCAGAAGGAATCTCCTGCACCCGTACAGTCGACAGCCGTCACGCTCAGTCCGTCAGCCTTGACACCGCCAGACTTTGTACATACATATGCACCGTCCTTGCCGAGAGTTACAACGGCAATTTCAGTTCCGTTTTTCACAAGCGCCTCTGCAGCCTTTCTGTAATCTTCTTCACCCGTAAGAAGTACCGTTTCCTCATCAGAAACCTTCACCATATCTGCATATTGCAGTGCTTCACGCATATAAAAAACAGCTGTCTCTTCACTTTCCCAGAGAGAAGACCTGTAATTAGGGTCATATGCAACTATAACACCTGCAGTTTTTGCCGTCTGCGCTGCAAAAAGAGTCGCACTTCTCGCAGGGTCATCAGTGAGCGAAACCGAGCCGAAATGAAAGATTTTACTTTCCTTGATTTTTCCAACAGGTATATCGTCAATGCTGAGCATTTTATCTGCTCCGTGCTTTCGTGAGAAAGAAAACTCCCTTTCTCCGTCCTCACTTACATCAACGAATGCAAGTGTTGTGAAATAATCTTTATCAGTGATAAGCCCACTGCAGTCAACTTTATTTTCTTCGAGCGTAGCTTTCAGAAAACTGCCGTGCATATCGTCTCCTACCTTGCCGATAAACGCAGCCTTTCCGCCAAGACGTGCTACAGCAACCGCAACATTTGCAGGTGCACCACCCGGATTCTGTGAAAAAAGTCGCTGTCCCTGAGCGTTTATGCCACACGAAGTAAAGTCGATAAGAAGCTCACCGAGAGTTGTAATATCTGTCATAATTTTCTCCTGTAAATCAGCACTCGTCCGTAATGTACGGTCAACAACCGAAAATAGTATAAAATCCCGTAATACGATGTATTGCGGGATTTTTTGTGTTTTTTTAAAAGACTTGAATCAGTTATGAATTTCCTCTCATAACAGGTACTTTTTAGTTACCGAAGTACTGTTCCCAGTAATTATCTGCCTGATCACCCTTTGTTGATGACGATGATGCGCCTGTGTCCTCGACAAGCTTTGCCTTTACATCAAAGGTAGTGATAGTGTAATCATCAGCAATTCTGCAGATTGTGAGCGTCATCTCGTCTCCCACCTTGCCGTTTTCGATCTTATCCAGCAAGACATCTGCCGTATCCATATCCTTACCGTCTACCGCTATGATAAGGTCATAGACTTCTACCTTTGTATCAGCGAGTGAGCTTTCAGGACTGATGTCACGTATAATAAGCGAACCTGCGGGTAAATCCTTGAGTTTGATGATCAGCGCATACTGCTGATACTGCATAGCTGATGTGTAAGAAATGCCGAGCTTAGGTCTGTTTGTGACGTGACCGTTTGCGATGAGATCATTGATGATAGGCTCAGCGTCACTGATAGGAATTGCAAACGCCATTCCTTCATAGCCTGTGCTTACAATCTTTGATGAATTGATGCCGATAACCTGACCGAACTCATTGAGAAGTGCACCGCCTGAGTTACCTGAGTTAATTGGTGTAGTGTGCTGAATACACTTCATTTCATAGCCGCTTTCACTGCTTATCGGACGGTCGATAGAAGAAACTATACCGTCAGTAAATGAACCGAAAAATTCTATACCACCGGGATTACCTATAGCGTAAACCTTCTGGCCTTTTTTGAGTGCTGATGAGTCGCCAAACTCTGCAGTCGGCAAGCCTGTTGCCTCGATTTTGATAACACCGATATCGGTCTTTTCATCGCAACCTACCATAATGCCGTCATATGTGTTGCCGTCAGAGTCCTGAACCGTAATTGTGTATCCGTTCCCTGAAGCTTCGCTGATGACATGAGCACAAGTAAGGATATATGTGTATTTTTTTGATTTGTCAACGCTCATTACGATGCCCGAGCCCTCGCCTACAAGAGATGTGGTTGAGCTTGAGACGAATGACGGTGTTTTGCCGTAGATCATAATGCCAACGTTGATTTTTTCTGCCTTTTCTGCGATCTGGATAGTTGTAAGGCTTTCTGAATTTGCAGAAGGTGTGGGTGACTCTGTGATGAC
Organism: Acutalibacteraceae bacterium; assembly: GCA_036309125.1. GTDB lineage: Bacteria > Bacillota > Clostridia > Oscillospirales > Acutalibacteraceae > CAG-488. Next base: position 5,894 of record JAXJUJ010000195.1, read on the forward strand.
AATCTGTGTGTCATCTCCACCTGCCACGTGCTTTTCCGGTTCAGCAGAAGGATGGGTATGAACCCAGTAAGCTATAAAGCCTACCACACCGACAACGACAACAGCCAGAATCACAATGAAAGCTATAAAGCCTTTGTTTTTCTTTTTCTTTTCAGGCTTCTTTTCTCCATGTTTCTGACTTTCGTTTAAATCGAATGAGTCAGCCCACTGCTGTGCAGTGTTGCGAGGTGAATACGGATCATATGAGTCATATTTCTCCTGCTCGGCCTTATTCTCTGCAGAATTATATGTGCCATATGCGTTATAACCGCTGTAGCCGTAAGTGCCGCTCTCACGTGACGGCTCATTGTTAGGATTATAGTTGTTGCCATTTTCGTTCATGGTAAATTAGCCTGCCTCTCTTTTAGGGAGTTTAAAACTGATTTGGTATCCAGAAAGCAAACTCGGTATATTCACCGACCTTACTGTCCACTCTGATTTCACCGCCGTGAAGCTCGATAATACTCTTTACAAGGAAGAGACCGAGTCCTGCTCCCTTGACGTCATAGCTTCTGGAACGGTCAACTTTATAAAAACGCTCAAAAACCTTGTTGAGTTCATCTCGCTCGATTCCGTCACCACTGTTTCTGATGCTTACAAAGGACTTTTCGCTGTCTTTGTAATCTTTTATGAAAATATATCCACCATTTGGTGTGAACTTTACAGCATTGTCAATGAGATTGTAGATAACCTGCTGTATCATATCCTCGTCGGCATTAACAGTAACACTCTGCATCGTGTCCAGACCGACAATCTCAATGTTTTTATCGCTTATCTTCTTTTCAAAATTCAAGAGAGTCTTGAAAATATTTGCACTGATATCAAATTTTTTGAGATTTATCTGCATTTCACCGGCTTCAATTTTTGACATATTAAGCATACCTGTCACAAGTCGTGAAAGACGCTTGACCTCATCCGAAACGAGTCTGAGATAATACTCCTGCTTGTCTTCGCCTATAGTTCCGTCAAGCATTCCGTCGATAAATCCGCCTATAGATGTCATAGGAGTTTTCAGCTCGTGTGACACATTCGCCACAAAGCTCCTTCGCGAGCTTTCCTGCGCTGAAAGCGACATCGCCATAGTGTTGAATGCCTCTGCAAGCTCGGCAAGCTCATCCCGACCCTTTACCTTGACCTTGTAGCTGAAATCACCTTCAGCATAGTGTCTGACCGCGGTCGACATCTGTCTGAGCGGTCTCGTAAGTCTGTACGAAAGGTAATAAACCGTTATGAATGAAATTATAAGTGCAAGAATCGCTGCTGTAAGGAAAATTTCGAGGACTCTTTTTGCATAGCTGTACCAGCTCATCGTAACAGGTTCGGTCGCAAAAACCACTGCAACAGTTTTACCGTTCACGACGATCGGCGATGCTGTTGTCAGCTGTTCATCTGCAAAAACGCCTCCGAGGGTCGATGATTCTGTGTAATTTCCCTTTGCCGCTTTTGTGATTATATCCTCGCTTATGTGATATCTTTTATGCACGGGACAATGATAGTTATTTGAAAAGCTGAACTTATCATCAATCATATCCTTACAGACAACCACTCTGCCGTCCATATCGGTGATGAATATATCTGCATCAATCGCCTCTGACATAATATTCATCGTGTTGCATATTACCACAAGTGGAGACATATCTGTTTCGTTTTTGCCGTCCGTATGGTTAAATTTCACCAGCACCTGCTGTGCATTGGTGGCTATTATGTCCGAATTACGCTGAAGAGTATTCAGCTGCTCCGAATTCCAGTGCCTTGTAGCAAGAAAAAGGTAAGAGGAGCAAAGAAGAATAACACTCATCAGTATAACTGCAGTGATAACAAAAAGATATTTGCGAAAAATACGGGTATTCTTTTTTGCTTTCGCTTTGCCCATAGACTATCAGTCCTTGGTTTCAAATTTATATCCGACGCTCCATACTGTTTTAAGCTCCCACTTATCCGAAACATCCTCGAGCTTTTCACGGATTCTCTTTACGTGAACGTCAACGGTACGGCTGTCGCCGTAGTAGTCAAATCCCCACACCTCATCAAGAAGCTGGTCGCGTGTGAAAACACGGTTAGGATTACTCGCAAGGTGATAAAGAAGCTCCATTTCCTTAGGAGGTGCTTCGACACGTTTACCTTTTACCTTGAGCTCGTAGTTAGTGAGATTGATTACAAGATTGTCATAAGAAACCTGCTTGATTTCTTCTGCCGGCTCTGCTGCAGATGCTATTCCTGATCTGCGTAAAACAGCCTTGATTCGTGCAAGAACTTCCTTTGCCTCAAAAGGCTTTGTGATATAGTCATCAGCACCAAGCTCGAGACCGAGAACCTTATCAAAGGTTTCACCCTTTGCAGTAAGCATAATGATGGGTTTATTTGAGTACTTTCTTATTTCACGGCAGACCTGCCAACCGTCAAGCTCCGGAAGCATTATGTCAAGAAGCATAAGGTCAGGCTGCTGCTCCGCAAAACTACGTACCGCCTGCATACCTGTTTTTGCAAGAGTCACACTATAGCCCTCTTTTTCAAGATAAAGGCGAAGCAGTTCGCAGATATTGTTGTCATCATCAACAACGAGAATTTTTTCAGTTGCCATAGTTGTTCCCTCCGTTTCAGTAGAAAAAGATTCGTCCTTTTTCTCAGTGTTCACTTATTATTATAAGTTTTATTTTGACTAATTTATGAACTAATCAATAATATTTTTTAAATCGTGCAAAATATGTCAGTTTTCGGGGAATTCCATTGAAATTCTTCCGAGCTTTCCGCCTCTGTACTCGTCAAGAAGCATTACTGAAGCTCTTTCGGTGTTTACTTCGCCACCTGAAATGAGCATACCTCTTTTTCTGCCGATAAGCTCCAGAATCTCCCAAGACTCGAGCTCTTCAAAGTCTGAAATCTTGTATCGCTCCGCAAGACGCTCGGGATAACCCTCACGCAGGACATCAATCAGACGTATTGCCATCGTTTCAATGTCAAGAACAGCATCCTTGACCGAGCCTATAAAAGCGAGTCTGTCACCGACTACAGGATCATCAAACTTCGGCCAGAGCACACCCGGTGTGTCAAGAAGCTCGATTCCGTTGCCGATATTGAACCACTGATTACTTGTCGTTACACCCGGCTTGTCTGCCACCTTTGCGCGTACGCGACCTGCCATTTTATTGATAAATGATGACTTTCCCGTGTTCGGGATTCCGACAACCATCACACGAAGAGCTTTGCCGACCATACCCTTATCGTTGTTTGCTTTTATTTTATCAGCGAGTACTTTTCTGACAAGAGGATGATACGCATTAAGACCCTTGCCTGAACGGCAGTCAACGGCAATCGCCTCTGCTCCCTGTGACTTGAAATATTTTATCCAGTCTGCAGTGATCTTTTCGTCAGCCATATCGCATTTGTTCAGAAGGATTATACGAGGCTTTGAGGCTGTGATCTCTTCGATTTCAGGATTGCGACTCGCAAGAGGTATTCTTGCATCAAGGATTTCTGTCACACAGTCAACCATAGACAGACTCTCTTTGATGAGTCTGCGTGTTTTCGCCATATGACCCGGAAACCATTGTACTACTTGCTTCTGTGTATCACTCATAGTTTTTCTCCTAAAAACTTTTAAAAAAGACCAAAACGGGCGGGCAAATCTTTGATTCACACCGCCCGATGCAGTCCCTTAATCTATCTTTGTAAAATCCGGTGATAAACGGAACTTTACCACACCGAGAATATATCGCTCATCTACACAACCTACATCAGGGTCGCGGCTGTCAGATGACTCATTTCTGTTGTCACCCATAAGGAAAAGTGTTCCCTCAGGCACTGTAAGAGGGAAAGATACGCCTTCTGACACGTGAGTAAGATCCATAATATACGGCTCGTTGAGCTTCTGGTTGTCCACATATACCGCACCGGTTACGAAGTCGATATCTACAGTCTGTCCGCCCTTTGCAATAACTCTTTTTACAAGAGGCTCGTTAAATACATTCGGCTGAGTGCTGATGACAATGTCACCGACCTCTATATTGTTATTAACAGCAGACACGAGAAGCCAGTCACCGTCATTGAGAGTAGGCATCATTGATCTGCCGTCAACACCGACAAAGCGGATAAAGAATGTGAAAAGGATCGCAATGATAACCAGCGCTGTCGTAAAAATCGAAACAACATCATAGATCAGACCTACAAAGCCCGGTTTTGCTTTTTCTGTTGTGTTTTCATTATTGATAGGTGTATTATCCATTATTCTTCACCCTGATTGAAATTTTCGTAAACGTCTGTGTCTCCGAACGGGAGCACTCTGAATACTACCTTGCCGAGCACGGTTTCCTTATCAACGAAACCTACTTCACTTGAACGGCTGTCTTTTGAGTTGTTACGGTTATCACCCATAACAAAAAGCTTACCTTCGGGAACTACAACGGGATAAAGGACATCCCCCGGCACCCTTGTTGTATCCAGGATATACGGCTCGTCGAGAGTTTCACCGTTTACGATGACCTGACCCGAAACAAAATTGACTTCGACTCTGTCACCTTCTGTCGCAATGACTCTTTTGATATAAGGCTCACCATTCTGTGGCTCACCCTCGTGATTTGTCATATTCTTATCCGGAGTAAACACCACTATGTCCCCGTACTCATATTCATCCTGAGGAATGGTTATAAGCCAGTCACCGTTCTGAAGAGTAGGAAGCATAGACTCGCCCACAACACTCGCAGGGCGGAAAACAAAGGTGAAAATGACAAATATTATAACAATGGCTGTAACGACTGAACCGCAGAGGTCAAAAATCCTGAGCCATTTTTTTCTGTGTTTTTTTGCCTGTTCAGGTGTCATACCGTCTGTAAGGTATTCAGTTCTTTCCACCTGCATACGGCGTTTGCTTAAAAACATAGCGCTACCTCCGGGAAATGGGAAACGTTCACATTGCTGAACGTGTTATTAAAAGGAAAAAGGGCATGGCGAAGCGTAAGCCTCCCATACCCTCAATGGTACGGCGTTGCGTACCCTCAGCTCTTGGTTGATTAGCCGATCTGCTGCTTAACTTTAGCTGCCTTACCGACTCTGTCACGCAGATAGTAGAGCTTGCTTCTGCGTACTTTACCTGTTCTGATAAGCTCAACCTTATCAACGTTGGGGGAGTGAATCGGGAAGACTCTCTCAACACCAACACCGTATGATACACGGCGAACAGTAAATGTTTCGGAAACACCGCTGCCCTTACGAGCGATTACTGTACCCTCGAAAGCCTGGAGTCTTTCTCTCTCGCCTTCACGGATCTTAACCCAGATTTTAACTGTGTTACCGACTTTGATTGCTTCGGAAACCTCAGCCTTGAGGCTGTCCTGTGCGATTAACTTAAGTGCGTCCATTACAGACACCTCCCATAGAATTTCAGGCGTTCATACAAGATTACTCTTCAGAGGACCGTCCGCTTTAATGTTGGGCATTAAACCCCGCTACAAGGCATAGTTATCCCTGCAGTGGTCAGAAATGCTTAAATATGTTATCACAAACTCACTGCAAATGCAAGAGTTTTTTTGAAAATTCAGCGGAAATTTTTATTATTTTTTGTGATAAGTCTTTTGCGTACAATATGTAGTTGAGTGTGTCTGAGGGCGACACAATTTTCAATTGTTTCAACGAGTAAAGTCGGGTTCAGATTGTGCGTATTTCCTGCCGCAAGGACACACTGAAGGTTCACAATGTTATCTGCAGACGTGATTTTTGCATCGAAAATCATATCGATGAGATTGACCTGCTTCATAATTTTGCGGTGACCTTTTTTGCCTGGCTTTTCAGCCATAAGCTCCTCACCCTTGAGAAGCTCGTCAGCCTTTTCTGCAAAGAGAGAAGCTTCTTCATTTGTTTCGAAAACGATTTTGACAAAATACTGAGCCTTTTCGATTTCCTTTGCATCAAATACAGGAGCACCGACCGAAAGAATTTTCAGACCTTCGGGCAAGGTGTCATTGAGTCGTGTCATAACCTCCTCATCAGTCATATCGCCCTCGATACGGATGTCCATATATTCGCAGTCGCTTGACTGACCGAGCGAAAGAGGAAGAGCGAAAGCGATGTACGGATGAGGGTTGAAGCCCTCCGTATACCACATAGGAAGCTGTGCACGTCTTACGGCACGTGTCATCATTCTGTTAACGTCGAGGTGAGAGATGTAAATCGCTCTGCCTATCTTTGAAAAATTAAGCCTTACTGAGCGCATCGCATTTACCTCCGTTAAGTTTATTTGAGCCGCAGCCTGCACACTTGATTCTGCAGTGCGGAGTTGTTATGCTTTCGTGAGCTTTTTTGTTTTCATTGATAAGGAAAGCCTTGCTTATGCCGTAATCGAGGTGATCCCACGGAAGGATTTCTTCAAAATCACGGCGACGGTTAGCGTAGAATGACGGATCAAGTCCCACCTCTTCAAAAGCTTCCATCCACATATCATATTTAAACTGGTCATCCCAGCTGTCAAACTTACAACCCTTTTTCCATGCGAGTTCAATAACCTTTGAAAGACGTCTGTCACCGCGTGCAAGTACACCTTCCATAAAGCTTGTCTGAGTTGTATGTGTTGAAATTTTAATTTTCTTTGTTGTGACACTGTCCATAAGGTGCTGCTGCTTTTCTGCGAGCATTTCCTGAGTGTCCTGAGGCTCCCACTGGAACGGTGTAAAGGGCTTGGGCACGAAAGAAGAAGCACTGATGCTGACCTGAACACCCTTTCCCTTAGGTCTGTCCGGAAGACGATAGAATTCGTCAACAACCTTCTGACCGAGCTGTGCAATTCCTGCGACGTCATCAAGAGTTTCTGTCGGAAGACCGATCATAAAGTAAAGCTTGACTGCTGTCCAACCACCTGCAAAAGCCTTGTCAACCGTTGACATAACATCAGCTTCGGTTACATTTTTATTGATTGCATCACGAAGACGCTGTGTACCTGCTTCGGGTGCGAATGTGAGTGAGCTTCTGCGCACGACGGCAAGTTTTTCCATAAGCTCCTCCGAGAAATTATCCACACGAAGCGACGGAAGAGCAACGTTTATTTTTTCCTTCGTTGTCCAGTCAAGCATTGAATTAAGAAGCGGCTGAAGACCTGTGTAGTCACTTGTACTCAGTGAGCAGAGTGAAATTTCGTCATAGCCTGATGTTTCACAAAGCTTTTTGCACTGTGCCTCGACAACCTCAGGCGATTTCTCACGGATAGGTCTGTAAAGGAAGCCTGCCTGACAGAAACGGCAACCGCGGATACAGCCACGGAAAATTTCTGCCGTAACTCTGTCGTGAACGACCTCAATTGAAGGCACGATGAATTTTTCGGGATAAACAGCCTTATCCATATCCGAAACGATAGCTTTTTCAGCCTTTTCGGGAGCTGTTTGATTTGCTGTCACACTTCTGATTGTGCCGTCAGCATTGTATTCAACATCATAGAAAGCAGGGACATAAAAGCCCTTATGTGTTGCAACGTCACGAAGGAAATCAAGCTTTGAAGAGCCAAGCTCCTTATGCTTTTTTACAAGAGAGATAAGAAGGTCTGTCGTTTCCTCACCGTCACCGAGCATAAACACATCGATGAAATCAGCCATCGGCTCAGCGTTACAGGCACACGGGCCACCCGCTACAACAATCGGCGTAAGATCAGGTCTGTCTTTAGAATAAATCGGTACACCTGCAAGATCAAGCATATTAAGAACATTTGAAAAGCTCAGCTCGTACTGAAGAGTGAAGCCGATGAGATCAAAATCCTTTACACTGTCACCGCTTTCAAGTGCCCAGAGCGGAACATTGTTTTCACGCATTTTTTCTTCCATATCATTGTCAGGAGCAAAAACACGTTCGCACCACGCATCGTCACGGTTATTGACAACAGAATAAAGAATCTTCATTCCGAGGTGCGACATTCCTATTTCATAAGTATCAGGGAAGCAGAAAGCATAGCGGACTGCAACGTCATCCTTATTTTTGATAACGCTGTTGAGTTCACCGCCGACGTAACGTCCGGGCTTCTGCACTTCAAGTAAAATTTTCTGTATTTTTTCAGAAAGCATAGTAATTCCTCACAGAGTAAAAATATCAGGTTTATTCTACTATGTTTTGACTAAATTTTCAAGTGTGTTGATATATATTAAAGGTTACTTAACAGAAAGGAAACAAATTTATACTATCATAAGAAAAAAGGAAGTGAGATAATGCCCAAAGTACACCCAAGACCGATCGACGGAACACTGAGAAAGTTCTCATTAAGAGTACCTGAGGTTATCCGTGAATGCAGCGGAATAACAGTATTCGGCAAAAGGATAAAATCACTGGTATTTTCAACTGATGTTGCGATAATAAAAAACGTCAATGCTGATGCAGTGATTGCAGTATACCCCTTCACCCCTCAGCCTGTAATCACTCAGGCGATTCTGCAGGTTTCTGACATTCCCGTCTTTGTCGGAGTCGGAGGAGGGCTGACTAAAGGCCAACGTGTTCTGAGTCTTTCTGTTTTCGCAGAAATGCAGGGTGCGACAGGCGTTGTACTCAACGCTCCTACATCAAATGAAGTCATCTCCAAAATTTCTCAGACTGTTGATATCCCGACCATCGTAACTATCGTCCGTGATGACGAAGATATAGATGCACGAATCGAAGCCGGGGCAAGTATACTCAACGTGTCAGGTGCCGCAAAGACAGCGGATATAATCAGAAAGATACGCGAGAAGCATCACGATATCCCTATCATTGCAACAGGAGGTCCGACAGAAGACAGCATTAAAGCCACCATTGATGCAGGTGCAAATGCGATCACCTGGACTCCCCCGTCAAACGGTGAAATTTTCAAAAGCGTGATGGCGGCATACAGAAACGGTGACCCCCATCCATAAAAAGATTCAAGGCTCGTACGCTGATTCGTACAAGCCTTGTTTTTTTATTTTGCCTTATAGATCATTATTACTGCTTTGGGTGTTTCGCTTATTGTCAGCTCTACGCCCTTTTCCATAAGATCCTTACCTGTAAATTCAGAGGTTACCTCAGGATTGTCGTAATCGTAAAGAACATAAGTCTTTTCAGTTTCAAGTCCGTTGAGCTTCAGCGTGTATTTATTTTCAGTTACATTTTCACGCTTGTAAATGAGAGCCGTGCCCTCGTCGCTGTCGCCAAACTGCATTGCAAGATATTTCGTTGTGTCAAGACCACCGTAGGTTAACGGATAATAGTTGTCTACCATATAGGGTCTTACGTCCTGATAGCCAAGGCGCTGTGAGCAGGAAATGATGTTTGTTCTGTCTGCATATTCTCCTTCGATATAAGCACAGGTACCGTTATACGGAAGCCAGAAGGAAATTCCGTAGGTCTGTGCCTGAGTTGCTTCAAGAATATCTGCCTTTGATTTGCCTTCGCCATCCATACAGTTGTAGTCTGTTCTCCAGAGAGGGATACTTCTCTTTGACATCTCAATATCAAGTCGCTTACCACCTGAACAGCAGTTATCAATCATCAATCCCGGATTGTTCGCTTTGAGAGTATCAAGCATTCTGTAAAGATTTGTGACGTAATGGTTTTCAACAAAGCCTTTTCTGCCGTCAGACCAAGCCTTGTCTGCCTGCTCCCAATACATAAGCGGAGCAGGAATGCTGTCGATTCGGAAATAGTTAACACCGTTTTCTTCAATCGCACGTTGCATAATGCCCGTGATATACTGAAGGCAATCCTCGTTTGCAAGATTTACCATATTTCTTTCTTCGTCACCAAGAACAAGCCAACCCTCGTGCTTGATGCATTCGTTATAAACCTCTGTATCGACTGCGCAGCGTTCAGGCTCAAACCAGAGAAGCCAGCCGATGCCCTTTTCATTCGCCGCATCAGAAACAACCTTGAAGCCCTGATCAAATTTATTCGGGTCAACGTACCAGTTACCTACGCTGTCGCCCCAGTTTGTTTTAATCGGATACCAACCTGCATCAATCCAATAATAGTCAACAATTTCAGTAAACCATTCGGGGAGTGAAGCTATATTTGCAAGAAGAGAGTCGATTGTTGAGTCAGGGAATTCAACGCCAACACCTGATGTTGTAATCTGCCTTGTGCCCTCGGGATAGATGCAATCGATTGTATAATTTCTGAAAGAGTTGAAGCCCTTGAGAGCGTTGTCACCTTCATAGAAAGTGAGAGAAACAAGAGGAGAACGTACGGTTTCGTCAGGGCTGAGATAACCCTTGAGAGTTTCCTGACAAACCTTTATTTTAACGTCATTGATGCCCTGTGAAATCTTCGTAAGCCACTGACCCGACCAGCCGACGGCAAGAACAACACCGCTGTTTTCACCGATAAGGTTAAAGTAAGGCAGACAGGATTCAGTTCTGCCACCATTTGCATTGAAACGAAGACCGGTTGCAGGTACTTTGCCCAGAAGAAGCTCGAAATCGTCGGGTGCAGGTTCAGAGCCTTTGCTGTAATATATGTCAGCTTTCTTGCCTGTGGGAAGAGTACAGTCTGCCGCATAAAGCTTTGAAATTACGGGAGAATTTTCTTCTGCCGTATTAGTGATAAACACAGTCCATTCGCAGGACGCACTTTCTTCATAAATAGTTGCTTCAACAGTTGCTGTAAGTCCGTTGTCCTTGTGTGTGAGTGTGATGACCGTTGACTTGCCTCCGCGGACAGCCACTTCGTCACCGATATCGAAAGACCAATCCTTCAGATTATTTCTGAAAGACTTCATACCATACTTAAAGTTGTACGCAGGGTTGTCCTCGCAAAGAATATTCTCTTCATACCACTTACGGCAATTTTCCTTTTCTGCCTGAGACACCTGCATTTCATCAGCTGTCATCGTATCAAAAGAAACCTCTGCCGTTGCTGTAAGCTCATATGCCGCACGGTCAACCATAAATTTAAAATTCGAGTCAGACACAGCAAATGAAGAAACAACAAACAAAAGCGCCTGAAATACAGAAAGTATTGATTTAAACATTTTCTTCTAACTCCTTTTCAATAAGTTCTGTCACGCTTGGAGTAACAAAATCTGCAAGTTCTTTGATTGAATCGACTGCATTTTCCATTGCATATGAACGGAACTCTGCAATCATATGCGTGTCGTTGATATTGTCGCCGACAGCGATGATATCTTCTTTTTTTGCAGAGAGAATTTCCGCAAGTTTATATAATCCGACTGCTTTATTTATATCTTTTCTGACAATGTCGAGGCATTCTCCGTTCTGCAACGGATTCAGCTTTTCTCCGAAGGCTTCATTGACCGATGCAGTCACCTTTGCCGACTTTTCAAACGTCGGAAGCTGAGTGTTTATCTGCGAAAAATACGGAATATCAGGCATATTTTCGAGAGTGTACTCGCCTTCTTTTGTGCAGTTCTTTCCGTCTGCAAAAACTCTGCAGTAAAAATTCGTCTGAACGTGCGCCCACTCACATCCGTTTTCAAAAAGATGCTTCACAAGTGGCTTTGCGAGCTTCGGATCACACTTCGCAACGTAAATTTCAGTGCCGTCTGTTTTCAGAATCACTGCACCGTTGTTTGCGACAAGATAGTCGCAGCCGAATTTCTTTTCTTCGTAAAGCTCAAGCACTCCGTCAGGACCTCTGCCGCTTACAAGAGCAAATATATTTCCGGCATCACGCCATTTTTTAATTGCAGAAATTTTATTTTCATCGATACCACCGTAATTCAGCGTACCGTCATAATCACTGCCGATAATTTTCATTCAAAACACCTCATTCTGATTGGTATGCGCCCCTTGCCCAAAGAATCCACTTCGAGCGATCAAGCGGATTGACACCGCGTCGGGGATTTACGTGCTCCTCACCGTCACGGCACTCGCGGTAGCCGTAAAATGACTGTGCAAGAACAGCCTTTCCCGAAGAAAGGGTCGCAAGTCTTTCAGGGAAATTCATCGACGTTGCAACGGGCACAATCGCCTCAAGAGTTGCAATTCCCGAACGGATAACGGG
>JAXJUJ010000196.1:0-1756 GCA_036309125.1 Acutalibacteraceae bacterium
AAGGTCACTCTCGACTCAAAGCCCGGTGACAAGCCGCAGGAAAACAACACTGCGACAAGCACAGATTTCATTGAAGCTACTGATGAGGATTTTGATGAACTGAAAAAGCAATTGAATTCTACCAACCTCAAATATGGAGATAACTATAACTGCGAAACAGCAACCACTCAGGATATAATCGACAAATACATTTCAGATAAACTTGGGATAAATGGCTTCGTATATTTCTTTGGTGATGATACAAAAAATTATTATGAAAACACTAAAATTTATCAGGGAAACGTACCCGATCCTCTCGGCAAATTTTCTGATCCCAATGTCAATTATTATACATACTATCAGCTTCCGCTTAATGATATTAAGTGGATCTGCGAAAACGCATTCAACATAACCTTCGAACAAAATTATGTTTCCGGGCACAGTTATGTTCATGAAGATTACTGTTACATATCCTATATTGAAGCCGGTGACGGCGGTTATTATTACTGCGAGTTGGGCGATCGTAATGTAAATGCCGACGGCAAGTATGAGATTGTTGTCAGAAATTATGCACAAAGTTATGATTATACAGAGGCTCCTGAGTTATTAGCTACTAAAAAGCTCACGGCTGAAATCAAAGAATCCGACGGTAAAAGATACTGGTCTATCTACAAAATTGAAGATTACACTCCGTCATCAGAGCCATCACAGGACACACCTGCTGCAAAAGATATGTACGATGAAAACCTTAAAACATATGATGCATATTTAAAATCTGGAGAGCTTGGCAAGGCACTCGAAACAGGATCTATGATTGATAAAGCAAACAGCTTGGATTTTTCATACTGTATGATAGACATCAATGAAGACGGTACATATGAGTTAGTTCTCAGAATTTTCGATAACGACTGGCATTCTTCCGCTGAATTTTTGTATTCTATTCAGGACGGAAAAGTTGTCACACTCACGCAAGAAGGTCTGTCCGGAGGCTCAGCAGGCGGAACAGAGATTTTGATAAAATACGATAACACTGAGAAACGACACACTGTATTTATTGAGGGACACGGCAGAGACGGCTATGCACTGTGGTATGGCTGGGAACGCCCTGTGGAGTATGACGGAAAAACCTTCAGCAAGGATAATCTTTATCAGTCTGAAAGCTACTCTACGGAACAGGACTCATATTACAAAGACGAAATAGATAAAATAAAGTCCGAAACATCCCTGCATTATATTGACGAAGAAAACCAGCGACTGCTTGTATATAAACTTAATGACGTGTATATCAGTCAGGAAGATTATGATAAAGCTATAACAAACCGTTTCACCAATCCCACTGACTCAAAATACGAGATGAAATCCGGTGGTTCATTAAGCAACCCGTTAGGTCTCTGATTCAATAACATATAATACAAACAGGTTTATTATTTTAAAAAATTTGAAAGGATGATAAGCATAATGAACTGTCCTAAATGCGGAAACCCGTTAGCACAAGACACAAAATTCTGTGCTAAATGCGGCACCCCTGTCCCCGTTGCACAGCCTGCAGTGACAGCACCCGTTGCTCCCTCACAGCCCGTTGCAACACCCAAAGCAAAAAACAAAAAAGTAATGACAAAAAGAAGAAAAATCTCGGTCTGAAAATCACAGCAGCTGTGCTCGTTGTAGCCGTACTCATATGTGGAATTTATTCAGCCGTATTCGGAATCAAGAACTCCAACGAGACCAAGGGCGACGGCGTTACATACATATCAGACTTCCCCGTACTGAAAAACGA
>JAXJUJ010000197.1:0-5239 GCA_036309125.1 Acutalibacteraceae bacterium
GAGGTTACACCTCTGCAATTAATAATGAATGATGAATAATGAATAATTGAGGGTCTGCGACGCTGAAATATAATAGCCGATTCAAGTCGTGTATGTAGGGGAGTCGTTTCGGCTCCCGTGGATTCCGTACAGATTTTGACGGGACGGGCAACCCGTCCCCTACGATATTGATTTGAAATCTGCCCGACAACCCCTAATTTGTCTATCACATTTAAATCCCCAACTCATCACCAATTATTAAAAAACACTAAAACCTGTTCAAAAACGATGTTAAAATTTGTTTTAAAAAAGTATATCATTTTACCAAATAAAATATTGATATTCAAAAAGTGTTGTGATATAATTTTCTACATTAAAAAACTAACTGCGAGATTTTCTCGAAAACTATATGCAGGAGGTCAGTAAAATGGATCAGAACAAAAGACCCGAATCAATGGAAAGAATCACCACTCCCGAACTCGCTCAGGCTTTCATCGACGAGCAGGTAAAGGCAGTTCAGGAGCAGGTAGGCGACAAGAAGGTTCTTCTTGCACTCTCAGGCGGTGTTGACTCATCAGTTGTTGCAGCATTGCTCATCAAGGCTATCGGCAAGCAGCTCGTTTGTGTTCACGTTAACCACGGACTTATGCGTAAGGGCGAAAGCGAAAACGTTATCGAAGTTTTCCGCAATCAGCTCGACGCAAACCTTATTTATGTTGATGCAACAGACCGTTTCCTCGACCTTCTTGCAGGTGTGAGCGATCCCGAAAGCACGAGAAAGATCATCGGCGCAGAATTTATCAAGGTTTTCGACGAAGAGTCTGCAAAGCTTGACGGAATCTCATTCCTCGCTCAGGGTACAATTTATCCCGACATCCTCGAAAGCATCAAGCAGGCAGAGGGCAAAAAGGCTGTTAAGTCACATCACAACGTAGGCGGTCTTCCTGAAGATATGGAAATGCAGCTCGTTGAGCCGATCAAGCTCCTCTTCAAGGACGAAGTAAGAGTAGTCGGTGAAGCACTCGGTCTTCCTCACGCTATGGTTTACCGTCAGCCGTTCCCGGGTCCCGGACTTGGCGTACGTTGCCTTGGCGCAATCACACGTGACAGACTTCACGCTCTTCGTGAAGCAGATGCAATCCTCCGTGAAGAATTTGACCTCAACGGTCTTGCTGAGAAGGTATGGCAGTATTTCATCGCTGTGCCTGATGTAAAGAGCGTTGGCGTTAAGGACGAAAGCCGCTACGAAGGCTGGCCGGCAATCATCCGTGCTGTTAACACAAAGGATGCTATGACAGCTACAATCGAAGAAATCCCCTACCCCGTTCTTCATAAGATCACAGCAAGAATCACAAGCGAAGTTGAAGGCATCAACCGCGTTCTCTTCGACCTCACTCCCAAGCCGACAGGCACAATTGAGTGGGAATAAGAAACGAAAAGTCTGCAAAGCCTTATATATCAAGGGTTTTGAGACTTTCAGAAAGCCTCGTGATACAAAAATGATACTGTATACGGCTTTCCCACATTAATTTCATACAAGAGAAAACCTCTCTCGTTTGAACACTTAGTTCATCCGAGAGGGGTATTTTTTATGTCTATTTTTCGATAGCGTGATACTGTGAATTTTGTTGTGCAGATTTTACAAACTTTTGCTTTTTGAAAAGTTTTTTCAAAAAACGGCTGACTTTTACCGCTTCCCGTTCCTTACAAGTGAGAGGTATTTTATTTGGCAGATTTCACAAACTTTAAAATTTTATCAAAAATATTCGATTTGGGGTTGTTTTTTTGCCCTTCCCGTTCCCTTACAAGTGAGGGGTATTTTTCGTCAATTTTCACAAACTTTCAAATTTTTGAAACTTTTTTCAATTTTAGGGGTAAGAAAGTGCCATTCTCTGTCCCAACAAGTGGAGGGTGTTTGAAAATTATTTTTGTAAAAAGCCAAAAAAATGTCCCAATAAAGAAGTAGAGAGATTTATTGTACTGATTGTACAATTACGATATTTTTGGTTACCAAAACTACAAAATTCGTGCGGTAAAGAAGTGAGGATAAATTTTCAAATGATTTTGGTTGTTAAATTTAAAAAATCATACGGTATATAAATAGAGATGATTTTTGACAAATTTTTGAAAAATTGGCGAGCAAAACTTAAATTTTGTTGCGGTATAGGAGTAGAGGGATATTTGCAATGTGATTGTTAATTAAACGTAAATTTATGGAATTTTTTTTGCAGTTTTGCAAAAAACTGTCCCAATAAAGAAGTAGAGGGTTATGTGTTCAATGTCGGTTATCCGACTTGTAATAAATACTAACCGAAAGGAGGAAAACCAAATGGCAGTATTAATGACAGCAAAGGAAATCAGCGAAGAGCTTGGTATTTCCAAAACACTTGCCTATCAGATTATGGAAAAGCTCAACAAAGAGCTCGAAGCAAAAGGATTCTTCGTAATCAAAGGTAAAGTGAGTCGCCGTTATCTTTCTGAACAGATTTACGGCATGCCTGAAAAAGATTAAGCAAAAGAAAGGAAAATGCAAATGGCAGTCTATAAAGACAAACAAAGAGGCACGTGGTATGTTTCGGTCTATTACACAAACTGGAAGGGTGAAAGCGACCGTAAGGTGAAGCGTGGCTTCAAAACCCGTAAAGAGGCAGTTGCTTGGGAAAATACTTTTCTCAATAAAAATGCCGGTGATCTGAATATGACTTTTGCAGAGTTTTATGACATTTACAAAAGTGACCTTGAAGAGCGTTTAAAAGAAAACACTTGGGTTATGAAAGAAAGTGTAATTGAGCTTAAGATATTACCGTATTTCAAGAAAAAGAAAATGTGTGAAATTAAGGTGTCAGATGTCATTGCCTGGCAAAAGGAAATGATGGCATACAGGGATGCAAACGGTCAGCCATATGCTACGGGGTACCTCAAAACAATTCACAATCAGCTCAGTGCAATCTTCAACCACGCTGTAAGGTTTTACGAGCTTCCCTCAAACCCTGCAGCAAAGGTTGGTAATATGGGAAGAGAAAACACAAAGGAAATGCTCTTCTGGACAAAGGAAGAATACACAAAGTTTTCCGATGCAATGATGGACAAGCCTTTATCCTACTACGCATTTGAAATGCTTTATTGGTGCGGTATCCGTCTCGGTGAGTTGTTGGCTCTTACCTACGGTGATTTTGATTTTGTAAAGCAGACAGTACGAATCAATAAATCTTATCAGTGCATCAAGGGTAAGGATGTTGTTACCACGCCGAAAACAAAAAAGAGCAACCGTATAATTGCGATGCCTGACTTTCTCTGTGATGAAATGCAAAGGTACTTCAAAGGTCTTTACAAGCCGAAGAAGAATGACAGAGTGTTTCTTATAACCAAAGCATATCTCCATAGTGAGATGCGAAGAGGCTGTAAGGAAACGGGAGTTAAGAAAATCCGTATTCACGATTTGAGACACTCACATGTTTCACTTCTCATTGATATGGGATTCACACCTCTTGCTATTGCGGACAGAGTCGGTCACGAGAGCATCGACATCACTTACAGATATGCTCACCTCTTCCCGTCAAAGCAAACTGAAATTGCAGAAAAACTTAATATGGAGCGTGCTTAAAATGTCAGCGAAAAATTTAGATCGGCACAACCGTTTCCGCAGTATAACGGTTGGCTTCAGAGTCTCACCCGAAGAAAACGAACAGATAAACAAGGTCGTTGCAATATCGGGGCTGAGCAAACAGGAATACTGCTACCGCCGTTGTATGCAACAGGACATTGTTGTTCACGGTGGTAACCCAAGAGTGTTCAAGGCACTTCGCAATAATCTTGCCGAGGTGCTCACAGAACTTAAAAATAAAAAAGAAGTGACCGATGAGATGCTTGAAATAATAAAGCTCATCACCGAAACACTTCGAGAACTGAAAGGAGATTTTAATGAATGATGTAAAAAAAGAAAAGACCGTCCCTCTCACATCTGTTGGCGCAGATGACGGACAGTCAAATCAAAACCTTGATAATAGTATAACCGAATAAAATGAATTTTTCAAGGATTATTATGAAGTTTTATCGGCAACATAAAAATTAATCCGGTTTGCATATAGTGTGAGTTTGTTTATTTCCCTGCGTACATACGTACACTTGTACGCACGTACGCAGAGGAACACCTTAAATCTCATATATAAATTCGTGCGGTATTACATACACTGACCTATCTTACGGCAAGGAGGTTAAATAAAACGAAAGGAGCAAAAACAAAGGAAGCCGAAGAAAGGAGGAAAAGGAATGAGAAAAGGTTCAGATGATAAATTTTCAAATGACGAGTTTGGTGTTGAGGGTCCTGCATGGGCAGACGGGAAAATAATAAACGAGGCAATGTTTTGCGAAGAGTTTCTCAGTAAGCATAAAATTCTCTTCTCGGCTGGTTCATTCTTTACTGCTGAAGGCAGAGTTGTTGATGAAGTGCCTCTTAAGAGAATGGTGTTCGATGACCTTAAAATCTGTGCAGCGACAAGTGTACCGCAGAAGATTTCTAATATTGTAGAGCTTTTGAAAATACAGGCACTTGACGAAAACTTTGCACCCGAACCCGACAGAATACACCTGCAGAATGGCACCCTGTATATTGATGATACTTTTGATGAAAGCAAGTCGGAGATTGTAAGAAGCAGACTTCCCATAAGCTACAATCCCAATGCACCGGTACCAAAAGTGTGGCTGTCTTTTCTCGGGGAGCTTCTTTATCCCGAAGATATACCCACGCTTCAGGAGTTCTTAGGATATTGTCTTATACCAAGTAATAAAGGTCAGAGAATGATGGTTATTAAAGGTAATGGCGGTGAAGGTAAATCGCAGATAGGTGCTGTTATGGCAACTCTCTTCGGTAGTAACCTGAAGGATGGAAGCATTGGCAAAATCTCAGAGAACAGATTTGCAAGAGCAGACCTTGAGCATATTCTGCTGTGTATAGATGATGACCTTCGTATGGAGGGACTCAAGCATACAAACTATGTCAAATCTATTGTAACCGCACAAGGAAAGATGGACCTTGAAAAGAAAAACAAGCAAAGCTATCAGGGATATATGTATGCGCGACTTCTTGCTTTCAGCAACGGGGACCTGCAGGCTATGTTTGATAAAAGCGACGGTTTTTTCAGACGTCAGCTTGTACTGACAACCAAGGACAAAAACGCTGAAAGAATTGATGACCCTCATATAGCAGATAAAATGCGTGCAGAAATTGAAGGTATATTCTTATGGGCATTTGAAGGATTAC
>JAXJUJ010000198.1:0-2953 GCA_036309125.1 Acutalibacteraceae bacterium
AAACAAAAAAGATTCTTTTAGGTTTATACAATATAAATACATCTTATAGTAGGGGCTATTCACGAATCGCCCGTTGCCATACCATAAAAATCCCCGACAGATTTCTCTTCATCTGTCGGGGATTTTCGGTAATTTAAAAGCAATCTTTATATCCGAGAAATATGTGTTTCAGATTCTGCATTTGCTCAAAAACCTTCAGATCAAAAATATATGAACATTTACCTTTCATATTAACACCCTTTATCAAAGATATCACTTTTATTACGGATAAACTAACACGCTATTGTTCTGAGTAAAATCTATCTAATTCCCAACGCAAGGGATTTTCTTGGATGTATTCTGCTAATGCTTCATAATCATATTGATCGCGAACAACATGATCGTAATAACCTCGTTGCCATACAGAAATCTTCCCGTAACTCTGTCTGATTGACTTAGAAGCATTCATTTTTATATATCCAATCAATTTTGAAATAATTGATCGAGCCTGTTGAGGTGATTCGCGGATTTCACACAACATATCCTCTTCAGTAATTACCGCAATCAAATGAATGTGATTGGGCATGATTATATATCGCTCTATCGTTACATGGAGATGTTCAGGAATATTTTGTATAACAGAATCCACGATTACGCCATATGGTGTCAACTGTAATTCGGGCGATTCGTGAATCGCCCCTACGATGTGTGATAAAATTTGTTTTCTTTTTTGTGTACAAAATGTAATGAAATAAGCACCCGGTGTGTTATAATCAAAACCTTTTAGTCGCAAGGATTTTCTTGAAGAAATCTTATTTTCCAAATTCATCACCACTAAATTTAACAATTTAATTTATTTCAACGAATCGTAAACCGCATTTAACAGGAGCAACTAATAATAACATTCCTGTGGGTTGAACATATAGCGAGCATAAAAAGCAGACAATCCGCTTACAGGTTAACAAGCTCCGTGGCACTTTCCGCACCGCTATCTGTTATTTTTCCATTACAAATAAAATCTTTCCGCCGTTTGTTATCTCGTCATATGTGATGCTTGTACCGTCAAGTCTTGCAGAGTTCAGGTAAGCTTCTTTGATGTAAGGATATTCAAGCGGATCCTTATCGCACTCAACGGTAAATGTATCCGTAACTTTACAGGAGTGATACTTTCTATCGAGCTTCAGAGTAGCCTTTTTAAACAAAGGTGAGTTCATTTCATACACAGGTACGCTCGGACACACCTGAGCAAAGCCGAGAGCAGACAGCACGTACCAGGCTGAAAGCTGACCTACATCCTCATTTCCGCAGAAGCCGAATGCGCCGAGTCTGTACGCCTCCTTCTGCACACGTCTTGTCCAGTACTGAGTTCTCTCAGGCATACCCATAATGTTAAAGTAATGTGTAAGATTATGACACGGTTCATTGGAATGGTTATAATCATCATTCCACAGAGCAGAAAAATCAGCCTTTTCAAAAAACTTTTCAAGAAGATCAATAAATCTCTCCCTGCCAAAAAGCTCTGCTAAGCCTTCAATATCATACGGAACAAACCAGGACTGCTGATAAATATTGCTTTCCACACATCCATCGGTATCGTACTCAAACTCATCCAACGGCATAAATGTACCGTCCTCATATCTCGGACCCATAAAACCTGTTTTTGGGTTATAGTTTACAGGATACTTTTTTGCTGTTTCGTAAAAGAATTCTGCATCATCATTCTTGCCGAGTGCTTTTGCAAACTCAGAGAGTGTGAAATTACTCAGAAGTTCTTCAAGCGTAACACTTAAAAGTTCAGGCTTGAAACCTTTTTCATTGAGGAAATCGCATCTTTTGCGCAGACAGTTAAACGGTTTTCCGAAAAGAGTTTCATTTCCCAATGAACCTGCTTTTGCAATCTCATATGCTTTTGGCACGTCAAAATTACGGATACCCTTTATGTAAGCATCTGCAATCACGATGATCCCGGGGTCTCCTACCATACAATCTGAATTGATTCCGAGAAGCTCCCAACGAGGGAATGAACCGTTTCTTGCTTCTGCGATGCTTATCAGAGAATTCACCTCATCATTGATAGTTTCGGGGGAAATCAGCGTAAGAAGCGGAAATTCACTTCTGTAAACATCCCAACCACTGAAAACAGTGCGTTGAATATAATCAGTATCAGTCTTTACCGTACCATCGGGTGCTTTATATCTGCCGTCAGTGTCAGCACAAATTCTCGGATCGAGAAGTGTGTGATACATGCAGGTGTAGAAAAGGATTTTATCAGTCTCATTGTCAGTATCGACTGCAATACATGAAAGTGCTTTTTCCCACGTTTCAACAGCCATATTATGTATATCATCAAAAGATTTACCGTCCACCTCAGCAAAGTTTTTCCTTGCTCCTTCGATATCTACATAAGATACAGACGTTTTCAATGTAACTTTTTTTGCATTATCAAAATTCAGAACAAGACCGATATCTGCACCCTCAACTACGTCGTTAAATACGATATACTCTTCTTCACTGAAAAAGTCTGCTGATTTAAAAGGCTCTGACCATTCGCAGCAAAAATGAAGCTTGTACTCAATTCTGCCGTGACCGTGTCCGAATCCGCCACCCTTCGGCGAACACTCAATCACGCCCTCAAGGTGTGTTCTGTCGAGAATTTTCACAATTGAAGAGTCTACACGTCCACCGATACGACGTGAAAAGTTGAAAATAATTCTTGCATCGTCTGTTTCAGGATACGAAAATTCAAGCACACCGCAATGTTGAGTGACTGTCGCTCTAACATCAACATCATAGCGATCAAGATGAACACCGTAGTAGCCAGCAGTTGCTGTTTCTTTTTCGTGAGTAAATGGTGATTTCCAGCCCTCAGTGCCTTTTTTCAGAGAAAAAAACTCATTGCTGCCGCTTCTCAGGTCAGTTTCACCTATGACAGGCATTATCTGAAGATTGCCAAGATCACCGTACCAGCCGATAC
>JAXJUJ010000199.1:0-8127 GCA_036309125.1 Acutalibacteraceae bacterium
CCAGTACTGGAAGTGTGATGACATACACCAAGTTGTTGCAGAAACCGTACATTACTTTAATTACATCAAGCCTTTACGAAAACTAAACAAAAAACCACCAGTCCATATCGTATTGAACTGGCAGCTTAACTTTATTCTTTTTTTGTGTCTACAAAGTATTGACTATCTCAATTCAGCGATGAATTGCTCTTTTTATTTTGTTTATTTATCTGTTCTGATTAGCGGGATTTCCACAGCATTTTTTATATTTTTTACCGCTTCCGCACGGACACGGATCGTTAGGACCGGGAGCTTCCTTTTTACGGACTGTACGTCCCTTTTCGCTTCCGTCGCCTGAGCCGCTTTCACTTGTTACCTTAGCAGCCTGTTCACGCTTTGTGTCTTCCTCGCTGCGGATTCTTACTGTAAGCATCTGACGGACTGTTGACTCACGGATAGATGCACTCATCTCGTCAAACATATCGTAGCTTTCCATTCTGTAAGCAACAACAGGATCCTGATTACCGTAAGCACGAAGACCGATACCTCTCTTGAGCTCTTCCATTGAGTCGATGTGCTCCATCCAGAAGTTGTCAACGTTACGAAGAAGGATCATATGCTCAAGGCTTCTCATAATTTCAGGAGTAAGCTCTTCTTCTCTCTTGTCATAACGCTCGTGACCACGCTTGAGAAGTTCTTCCTTAACAGCATCTCTGTCGAATGCATCTTCATCATCAAAATCATCAGCTTCAGTAATCCAGCCGAGGTACTTGTCACGAAGACCCTTGATGTTCCAGTCTGATTTCGGGAGAGCTGCTGAGCAGTAGAAGTCAACTGATTCCTCAACCGATTCGTCGAGCATTTTAAGGATTGAAGCCTTGAGGTCTTCACCGTCAAGAACACGGTTACGCTGACCGTAGATGATTTCACGCTGTCTGTTCATAACGTCGTCGTATTTGAGGACGTTTTTACGGATTGCGAAGTTCTGAGATTCCTTCTTGCGCTGAGCTGATTCGATTGACTTTGAAACCATCTTATTTGTGATGGGCATATTTTCGTCAACGTTGAGAGTTGTCATAACACTCTGGAGTCTGTCACCGCCGAAAAGTCGCATAAGATCGTCTTCAAGTGAGAGGTAGAAGCGGCTTTCGCCCGGGTCACCCTGACGTCCTGCACGTCCGCGAAGCTGATTGTCGATTCGACGTGAGTCGTGACGCTCTGTACCGATGATAAAGAGACCGCCTGCATCACGTACCTGCTGTGCCTCGTCCTTGATCTCGTCCTTGTATTTCTTTTCAAGCTCAGTAAACTCAGCTCTTGCGTTGATGATATCCTCGTTATCTGTTTCAGCAAAGCCTGTAGCCTCTGCGATGAGCTCGTCTGTGTAGCCCTTACGTCTCATAGCAGCTTTTGCGAGATACTCTGAGTTACCGCCAAGCATAATGTCAGTACCACGACCTGCCATATTTGTAGCGATTGTAACAGCGCCGAGCTTACCTGCCTGAGCAACGATCTCAGCTTCCTTATCGTGGAACTTAGCATTAAGAACCTCGTGCTTGACACCGCGACGCTTGAGAAGCTTTGAAAGAACCTCTGACTTTTCGATTGAAATAGTACCTACAAGAACGGGCTGTCCCTTCTCGTGACACTCAACAACCTGATCGATAAGAGCGTTGAACTTAGCTGATTCTGTCTTATAAACAACGTCATCCTGATCTTTACGGATCATCGGCTTGTTTGTCGGGATTTCTACAACGTCAAGAGTATAGATTTCCTGGAATTCCTGACTCTCTGTCATAGCTGTACCGGTCATACCTGAAAGCTTTGTGTAAAGACGGAAATAGTTCTGGAATGTGATTGTAGCAAGAGTCTTGCTTTCGTGCTCAACCTTAACGCCTTCTTTTGCTTCAATAGCCTGATGAAGACCTTCGTTATATCGACGGCCGAGCATAATACGACCTGTGAATTCGTCAACGATGAGAACCTGATTATCCTTAACAACGTAGTCGATATCACGACGCATAACACCAACAGCCTTGATAGCCTGATTGATGTGATGAAGAAGTGTCATATTGTCGGCATCCATAAGGTTTTCAACGTTGAAGTGAGCTTCAGCCTTTGCAATACCACGCTTTGTAAGAGATGCAGTACGTGCCTTTTCGTCAACGATGTAGTCGCCGTCAGCAGAAACATCTTCAGCGTTCTGCTTAGCCTCGATTTCTTTAACAACTGTCTTTGTAAGACCGCGAACGAAATTGTTTGCAAGTGTGTAAAGCTCAGTTGAACGGTCACCACGACCTGAAATGATAAGCGGTGTTCTCGCCTCATCGATAAGGATTGAGTCAACCTCGTCGACAACAGCGAAGTTGTGACCACGCTGAACCTTGTTTTCTTTGTACGGAACCATATTGTCACGAAGGTAGTCAAATCCCATCTCGTTATTTGTACCGTATGTGATGTCTGCGTTATAAGCAGCCTTACGCTCTTCGTTTGAAAGACCGTGAACGATAAGACCAACGGAAAGACCCATAAAGCGGTAGAGCTTACCCATCCACTCTGAGTCGCGTCGTGCAAGGTAATCGTTGACAGTAACGATGTGGACACCGTTTCCTGAAAGAGCATTGAGGTAAGCGGGGAGGGTAGCAACGAGAGTTTTACCTTCACCTGTTCTCATCTCTGCGATACGTCCCTGATGAAGTACGATACCACCGATGATCTGAACGGGGAAATGCTTCATTCCGAGTACTCGCCAAGAAGCCTCACGGCAGGCTGCAAATGCCTCGGGGAGAATATCGTCAAGAGTTTCGCCCTTTGCAAGACGCTCCTTGAATTCAACTGTTTTGTTCTGAAGATCCTTGTCTGAGAGCTTTGAGTATTCGTCCTCAAGAGCAAGAACCTTGTTTTTGATCGGCTGGATTCGCTTTACTTCTTTTGTAGAGTAATCGCCGAAAATCTTTTTAAGTAAGTTCATCTGGTATATACAATCCTTTCGTTAGATGAGTTTTTCGTCAAAGTTGATTACAATGCTTTCACGTGACATTGTAAGCTGACAGTACTCAACACCTGCGGCGTCAAACATCTTCTTTGAAGCTTTGACACCGTCTGTGTCTTTATATTTATCAGAAAGGTACAAAACTTTTTTTATACCGCTCTGAATAATAGCCTTTGCACATTCGTTACACGGGAAGAGTGCAACGTAAATCGAACAGCCGTGCAAGGATGCACCTGCATTATTGAGGATAGCGTTGAGCTCAGCGTGGCAGACAAACGGATATTTTGTATCGATTTCGCTGCTGCCGCTTCTCTCCCAGGGGAATTCATCGTCGCTGCATCCGTGAGGAAATCCGTTGTAGCCGACGGACATAATTTTTTTGTTTTCGTTAACTATACAAGCACCGACCTGAGTGCTCGGGTCCTTGCTTCTTTTTGCAGAAAGCAAAGCTATACCCATAAAATACTCGTCCCAGGATATGTAATCATTTCTTTTTGACATAAGGGTCACACTCCTTGTTTTTTAACTTCGGATCAGAGTTTTACTGTTATATTTTTTGCCGCACCGTTCTCGTCGTAGGTTGAGAAAAGGATGGTGGTGTCATCGATAAAGCAGAAGTTGCAGATTCCGCTGTCAAAGAGTGAATCTGTAATGATTTCGGCATCACCTGATGCAGTGTCATAGATGATGAGTGACTGCTGTTCACCGTCGCAGAAAAGAACTGCCTTTGATGCGGATTCATTTACAATAAAGCCTGAAAGCTCAGTGAAGTTTGCTTTTGTAAGCTCCTTGACTTCACCGCTTGTGATGTCTGTCAGGTCAAGAGTTGCTTTGCTGAGAATGTAATTTCCGCTTACAGCGTAGTCGGTGAACGCTCCTTCAAAGCTTACAACGGGATTTTTCTTGTCACCGTTTTTAATGAGACTGAAGCCTTCTTCAGCATTTGCGAAGCAGTAGTAAGCGCCATCCTTCTCACGGACAATGTAGCTCGGTGAGCCTACAACTGTTGTAGCGGAGTTTTTGCTGGTGGCTCTTGCATTTTTGACTGTGAGCAAGTCATAAACGACATCTGCTTCTGCTGATGTATCGTAGTTTCTTCGTGAAGCGAAGAGGTCGTGCTTTTCGCTGTCATTAAGCATTGAATCAGTGAAAATAGTCCAGTCTTCACGCATTGTACCGTTCTCCTGAACGAGACGGTCACGCTGTGTAACAACGAGAGATGTTTTGCCTGACTTCATATCGTATGAGTACATATCAGAGTAAGTTTTGTCAGGCTTATAAATGTCTTCGGCATCCATATCTGTAAGAAGGACGTAATCGGTCTTTGCTGTAGATACATATGCTTTAGGACAGTCCATCATACGGACGAAAATATATGAGAAAAGCTTGGTGTCGCTTTCCTGCTTTGAAGTGAAGAGTCCGTAGCCGACAGTGCCGACATCAGTTGAAAGGTAATGAAGCTTGACTTTAACCTTCTGATAGCTGCAGGTTACTGTCACGTCCTTTGTGGTGATACCTTCTGTCACCTGAGTGAAAGAACCACCTGCAAACTTGTAAAATTTGATTGTTCCGTCAGGGAATGCTTCATAGAAAAGATCACTCTGCTCTGTCTGTACGAGAGGGTAATCAGTACTGCAGAAAGCAGGGGAGATAGTGTCAAGAGTTGCACCTGAAGCAGTGTCGATAGTGCCTGTGATTTTATTCATAAAATTCTCGTTTTTGGAAAGGAAGCAAAATGTGGTCGTTAAAACAAGAATCACAGCCAGCACGATGAGAATTATTTTCTTTGCTTTAGTCATAGTCAATTCCTCACTTTATCACAAGCTCAACGGGACAATGGTCTGAACCGTAGATTTCAGAATGAATTTTCGCACTTTCGAGGCGGTCTGCCATATCAGCAGAAACGCAGAAGTAGTCAATACGCCAGCCGACGTTCTTTTCACGTGCCTTGAAGCGGTATGACCACCAGCTGTATGCATTTTCGAGGTCAGGGTAAAAGTATCTGAATGTGTCGATGAATCCTGCATCAAGAAGCTCGCAGAATTTGCCTCTTTCCTCGTCAGAGAAACCGGGATTGCCACGGTTTGTTTTCGGGTTTTTAAGGTCGATTTCCTTGTGAGCGACATTCAGGTCACCGCAGAAAACGACGCCCTTTGTTTTGTTCAGCTCAGTTACGTAGCCACGGAAGGCATCCTCCCAGCTCATTCGGTGATCGATTCGCTTGAGTCCGTCCTGAGCGTTCGGCACATACTCCGTGATGAAGAAATAATCATCAAATTCGAGGGTTATGATTCTGCCCTCTGTGTCAAGCTCGGGTACGCCTATCCCGTATTTTACGCTGATGGGCTCCTCTTTTGTGAATATTGCGGTTCCTGAATAGCCTTTCTTTTCAGCGTAGTGCCAGTACTGGTGATAACCTTCAAGCTGAAGCTCAAGCTGACCTTCCTGCATCTTTGTTTCCTGCAGACAGAAGATATCTGCGTCAAGCGCATTGAAAGCATCCATAAAGCCTTTTGTCATACAGGCGCGTATGCCGTTCACGTTCCAGGATATAAACTTTTTGCTCAAGATTACACACCTCCACATTATAATCACATTATAAAATGTATTATAACATATTCAATATCAAAAATCTATTATTTATTAAGTTTTTTTACTTAGTTTACAAAAAATTAAAAAATTGAAAAAAACAGTGGATTTTTTCTTTTATATATGTTATGATTACAACGTCTGAATACGACAAGTATAAAGTTTATAGAAAGTTAGGAGACGAATAGTATGAAAAGAACAGTTTTGACAAGTATCACAGCTATTATCTGCGTAGTACTTGTATCTCTTTCTCTCAAAGACGGTATTACTAAGGTTGCAGATGCTAAGATTGAAGCAGCAAGCGTTGCAGCAGAAGCAGCAAGCGAAGCAGCTGAGCAGAATGCAGGCGGCGACGAGCTCGTTCTCGGCGGCGGTTTGAGCATGGGCGATTCAAGCTCAGATTCAGGCTCAGGTTCTGTAGATGCAGGTACACCCGGCACACCTGACGGTTCAGCAGGCACAGCAGATGGTGCAACTCCTGATGCAGGCGCAGAAAACGGCGCAGCAGCAGAGAATAAGGGTCCGTCAACAGTTGACGAAGTTCTCGCTGTATACAACAACGCAATCAACAAGGTAATCGCTGACAAGGCTGGTTACTCAAAGAAGAGAACAACAGAGCTCAACAACCTTGAAGGTGGTGCACTCCTCAATATTTCGATTGTTGTTGAGATGGTTAATGACTTCCTTGGTGTTGGTACAACAGATTATAAGAACGAGAAGGGTAAGGCTGAGTACCTCAGCAAGGCTTCTCTTACAAAGAACGACCTTTCATCAATTGATATCAAGACAAATGATGGTGTTTACACAATCACACTTGGTCTTAAGGATGGTAAGAGTGCAGCTGACGCTTCAGGCTCAACTGACACAAGCCCGCTTTCACGTTCAGGTCTCTTCGCAGGTAAGGGCGATAAGAAGGCTTATGACTACAAGAACAGTGAAAACATCCACACAGCTATCAATGGTGTAGCAAAGGCTGATTCAGCTGAAGAGAAGGTTACAAACACAAAGATCGTTGCTACAATCGAAGCTGAAACAGGTAAGATGACAAGCCTTAACGTTTCATGGGATTGGAAAGTAGAGCTTACAAACGTTTCATACTCATTCGCTAAAGTTAAGACAGCTAAGGGCGACGCTAAGACAGTAGTAGAAGTTAAGGACTTCAAGTGGTAATCACTTAAACGGTTAGTACATATACTCCCGATGGAAACATCGGGAGTTTTTCTTTTAAGAAATATTGATTGTTGAAAAAGTTTTCGGCTTGTGTTAAAATTCTCTCATAATTAAATGTCAGGTGATGAAAATGGTTAAATTTATTTCAGCGTTTCTTTCATTGATTTTCTTTGTTTTTTCAGCGTTTCCTGCGATAATCAGTGAAAACAAAGCTGCAAGAGAAGAAAATATTCAGTCACAGCTTCAGAGAATTGAGGAGCTTTCGGAGATTTATGCGAGTGGCGCTTATACTCCTGTAAATGAAAGTGAGCTTGTGGGTTTTGACGTTGAAAAAGCGTATGCCGACGGTGTGAAGTTCAACGAAGTTGCATACATCGCAACTCATAACAGCTATCAGCTGCAGAGTGTGCCGTCATACCGTAAAGTTTACCGTGATCTGGAAACGGTTACGTTCGGTCTGATTAACGGTGACGCCCCTCTTTATAACAGCGACACTCTGACTCAGCAGTTTAACCTCGGAATCAGAAGCATCGAGCTTGATATCCAGACGGTAAAAGACGGTGATAACGTAAGCTTTGTCTGCTCACATTCACCGCTGATTGATATGACTTCCTCGTGCTATGATTTCAGACTTGCTCTCGAAGAGGTCAGAATGTGGTCTGATGCAAATCCGCGACACCTGCCGATTACGATTATCGTCGAGCCGAAGGAGATTTTCCTTCTTGACAGCGGAATGAAATTTTTTAATTTGAACTATGCAAACGAGCTTGATAAGCTTGTAAAGGACGTTTTTGGTGAGAAGCTCATCACTCCCGGTGAGATGATGGGCGAGTATGCTTCACTCAAGGAAATGCGTGAGGCAGACGGTTGGATGAGCCTTGAAGACTGTGCAGGCAGAGTAGCGGTTTATTTCCACGATACAGACGGAGTTACGGGCAAATACATCAAGCAGGATGAAACAGTCAAAACTCAGTCTATGTTCCCTATGCTTCGCTATAAAGACAGGGATAAATCCTATTCGTCAGTGCTTATAGTAAACAAAACAGGTGACATCGAAAAGTATGCGGATGAGCTGGTTTATCAGAAAAACCTTATCGTCAGAACAATGGTTGATAGCTACGGAAGTCACGATGAAGAAAAAAGAAAAACAGCCCTCGAAAGCGGTGCTCAGGTGCTCTCGACAGACTATCCTGAAAAGACGGATATGACAGATGTTGAGTATTATGTGGCTTTTGAAAATGGCACAGCAAGGATTATAAAATAACGAAAGTCCCGACATTTTTGTCGGGACTTATTTTTTGGTTGCATTTTTATATACAATTTTGGGGTTATCGGGCAAAGGTTTTCACCTTTGCAGATAATAGATAAGAGATAATATTGAATAGTTGAGGGTCTGC
>JAXJUJ010000200.1:0-6416 GCA_036309125.1 Acutalibacteraceae bacterium
ACGGTACACGTACCTCACCTACAGAAATCAAGCTCGCTCAGGTTGCAGCATCATTCCTCGGCAGACAGATGGAGGAATAAAAAACGGATTGCAGATCCCCTCTGCAATCCGTTCTGCTTTTTAGTTGTCTGTTTCGACAGATACGACCTTCATATTTTCCTGAGCGATTACAATTACGCCACAGCTCAGCGATTCTTCTGCAGGGATATTCTCTCCGTCTATCGTAATTATTGCTCCGTCAGCCTCGCATTCGCAATCCCAGCACTTTGAGATTTCCGCATCAGTGCTGAGTGAGATTTTAGTCTCCCAGTTTCTCAGACGTGAATCTCTGAGGTTTTTGATATCTATCTTCAGCTGATATGAGTATGTGCCGTCGCCGTTTGTCCAGCTGTTTTCAATCTTAACTGTTGTCTCAGCCTTCTCACTGACGTGACTGATGCTGTTTTCCTTGTACGGTTCTTCAGCCTCTTCCTCACCTGTTATCGGCAGTTTTTTCACAGTACCCGTAGCATAAGCCTGAATCGCCTCTACGTCTGCATTATCGAGCTTTCCGTCGAGATTTACATCACCGTTTTTCTTCTGAGACTCGAAAAGATCAGCTGTGCCTGCAAGGTGATCAAGGATAAGCTTCGCATCAGCAGCATTGATATATCCGCTTCCGTCAACGTCGCCTACCGCACAGTTTTTATAAGAATCGTCAGTAACCTTAGTAGTAAAATGAACGATAACCGCAACCACTGCGAAGACAAGCGCAAGTCCTACTAGAAACAATATAATTATCTTTTTATCTGCAGATTTTTTTCCTGAAACGTCCTTTTTCATAAAACAACCTCTGAAATTTAATTTACATACACATTATAACAAAATCCGATATTTTTTTCAATATGAAAATCATATCGAAAAAGGAAGTAAATTCAAAAGCGTATATACAAGCGGTGCGAGAAAAATCGCAGGCATAAAATTAGCGACCTTGAATTTTGAAATTCCGACAAGATTCAGACCAAGTGCGATGATTATAACAGAGCCTGTGCACGTCATTTCGTTTATTGCAGGAGTAGTTAGAATCCCGTTGAGCTGCTCGGCAAGAAGGACAATTCCTCCCTGAATAACAAAAACCGAAACCGCCGAAAAAGCAACACCTATTCCGCAGCTCGTGGCTATGACCATGCCTGAAACAAGGTCGAGCACAGCCTTTGTGTAAAGCATACGGTTGTCCCCGAGCAGACCTGCATTAAGAGAGCCTACAACAGTCATTGAGCCCACGCAGAAAAGAAGCGTTGCAGTCACAAAGCCTTCTGCAACAGAAACCTTTTTCTTACCCTTGTTAAATTTCTTTTCAACCCACAGTCCGAGTCGGTTGATTTTGTCATCTATATCTATAAGAGAACCTATTACTGTTCCCACAAGCATTGAGATAATAAGCACAAGAGTGTTTTCGCCCTTGAGTGCACCGTCAATTCCGATGTAAATAACACAAAGACCGACTGCAGCCATTATTGATTTTGTTATTTTTTCAGGAATCCCTTTTTTAAAAAGTGTTCCCGCAAGACCGCCTACAACAGCCGTTACGACATTGACCAGAACGCCAAGCATTGATTTTACCATCCTTCAGATTAAATTTACGGACGTTATTCTATCACTACAGTATTTCTGTGTCAAATTAAATATAAAAGTATTTGAATTATTTATAATTATATGATAGAATATAAACTGTAATAATTTGCATTTGGAGGATTAGCGTAAATGTTTAAATTTGAACCGTATATCCGATACAAAGTAAACGGTGTTTCTTACGAAAGCCGTAACACTGAAAGCACTCATTATGAGCTTGATCTCACAGTCAGCGAAAACGCTGTAAAGTGCATTCTCAAGCCGAAGGCAGCTATGGAAATGCTTGAGTTCAGACTCAACACTACAAAGACACTTGACAAAAAGGAAGTTTTCTTTGCAAACGGCTTCCAGTCATGGACAAAGTGCTACGAATGCCACGCTGACGACAAAATCACAGGTCTCGGCAAAATCACTCACCTTTGCGATTACACAAAGTTTTTCGCAGGCGTGCAGGGTGACTACCACTTTACAGAATATGACAAGGTAGGTCTTTTCCACTCATATACATACACTTACTTCAGAAACGGCGAAGCTATGGAGCTTCTCGGCTCACTCAGCGAGAAAAACGGCTATACCCTTTTTGAGCTTGACTGCAGCAAAAACAGCTTCAGCATCTCAAAGGATATCGTAGGCTGTACTCTTGACAGTGAAACAGTTCTCGTTGACGTTGTCTGCTTCAGCGGCAGCTATGACGAAGTATTTGACAAATACTTCGGCTCAATGGATCTCAGAAAGCCGAAGATCGACTATCTTTCAGGTTATACATCATGGTATAACTACTACCAGAAGATTAACGAAGATATCATCCTTCGTGACCTTGACGGACTCGACAGAGCAAAAGACAGCGTTTCAATCTTCCAGATTGACGACGGTTATGAAACCTTCGTTGGTGACTGGCTCGATCCGAACCCTGCGAAATTCCCCAACGGTATGAAATATGTAGCAGACAAGATCCACGACAAGGGTTACCTTGCAGGTATCTGGATTGCTCCGTTCAGCGTTCAGAGAGTTTCAAGAGTTGCCAAGGAGCATCCGGACTGGCTCATCAAGGACGCAAAGGGCAAGCCTCTCCTCGGCTGTCAGGGCTGGGGCGGTGCTTACACACTTGATATGTATCATCCCGAAGCAAGAGAATATATCAGACACTTCTTTGACGTAATCGTTAACGAGTGGGGCTTTGATATGGTTAAGCTTGACTTCCTTTATTCTGAGGCAATGTTCCCAAGACACGGCAAGACCCGCGGCACAATTATGTGCGAGGCTATGGAATTCCTTCGTGAATGTGTTGGCGAAGAAAAGCTTATCCTCGGTTGCGGTGTACCTCTCGGACCCTCATTCGGCGTTGTTGATGCATGCCGTATCGGCTGTGACGTTTCACCTCACTTTGAGTTCAACTTCATTGACAAGCTTCTTCTTAATATGGAAATTGTCAACACAAGACACGCTATCAACAATACATTCCTTCGTCGTCACCTCGATCAGAGAGTTTTCTGCAACGACCCTGACGTTTTCTTCCTTCGTGACACTAACCTCAAGTTCACTCTCGATCAGAAGCTTCTTCTTGCAAAGGTTAATAACCTTTTCGGCAGCGTTCTCTTTGTTTCTGACAATGCGGGTGATTATGACGACGAAACAACAGAATATCTCAAGCTCTTCTTCAAGAGAAGCGAGGCTGAAATTCTTTCTGCTGAATACGTTACAAAAGAAGATGTCCGCATCTGCTACATCGAAGACGGCAAGAAAAAGACCCTTCGTTTCAACATCCGTACAGGTAAGAGTAATCTCAAGAATCTCTTATAATATCGTTAACTGTATTACATCGTTTCGGCAGGAATCTCTCAGAATCCGCTGCGATGCTTTAAAAAATTTTTCAAAAAAACTTGACATACTAATTTTGCGGTGCTATAATCAAGAAAAACTTTAGGAGATTAAAGTGATGAATCGAAACATTTTTGCAGCTGAATACTTTTACTTTTACTTTATTAACAAAAGTTAATAGAGTCAGTTAGTTTTGCTGTAAATCGTTTCTACAAAAGTTTTTCGGAGTTCCGCAGTAAAATTACACTGCGGAACTTTTTATTTTTCCCGGGAGGTTATCAGTTATGGTAGTAGTAGTAAAAAACGGCATTGACAAGGCTCAGCAGGAGCACCTTGTAGAATGGCTTAAATCAATGAATATCGACGTTCACGAAACTGTCGGTGAATTTGAAACAATCCTCGGTCTTATCGGTGACACAAGCCACGTTGACATAGACCTTATCAACAGTCTTGATATCGTAGAAAAGGTTACACGTATCAGTGAACCTTTCAAAAATGCAAACAGAAAATTTCATCCTGACGATACGGTTATCGACATCGGTGGTTTCAAAATCGGTGGTGGCAACTTCCAATACATTGCAGGACCCTGTTCTGTTGAATCACCCGAGCAGATCTGCTCAATTGCAAGAGAAGCAAAGGAAGCAGGTGCTATGCTTCTTCGCGGTGGTGCTTTCAAGCCCAGAACCTCACCCTACGCTTTCCAGGGTATGAGAGCCGAGGGTCTTAAACTTCTTGAAAAAGCAAAGGCTGAAACAGGTATGCCGATCGTTACGGAGATTATGGATCTCTCTCACCTTGACCTTTTCGAAAACGTTGACGTTATCCAGGTCGGTGCAAGAAATATGCAGAACTTCGAGCTTCTCAAAGAGCTTGGCCATACAGACAAGCCGATTCTTCTCAAGCGCGGTCTTGCAAGTACAATGGAAGAGCTTCTTATGAGTGCCGAATACATTATGGCAGGCGGTAATGAAAAGGTCATCCTCTGTGAAAGAGGTATCAGAACCTTCGAAAAATACACAAGAAACACAATGGACGTTTCCGCAATCGCTCTGCTTAAAGAGAAATCACATCTTCCTGTCATCGCTGATCCGAGCCACGCTGCAGGTCTTTCAAGACTCGTTCGTCCTCTTGCACTTTCAGCTGTCGCAGCAGGTGCAGACGGACTTATGATTGAGGTTCACAACGACCCGGCACACGCACTCTGCGACGGTCCTCAGGCTCTGACACCGGCTCAGTTCGCTCAGGTTGTTAAAGAGGCTGAAGTTATCCGCAAGGTGCTCAACGGCGCTCAGGGAAACTGACAGAAAGAGCGATATCAATGAACATCGGAATAGTCGGTCTCGGTCTTATCGGTGGCTCTTTTGCAAGAGCAAATAAAGAAACAAAAATACAGGCGGGTTGATTTATGGTAACGGTTAAGGTTAACGCATCAAAAGAATACGACGTAATAATCGGGCAGAATACATCTGCACTTCTCGGCAAAAAAATCCGTGAAGCCTTTGGCGAAGTTAAAGTGTGCATAGTTACTGACGATAATGTTGCCTCCCTTCACGGCAAAAGAATTGAAACTTACCTTGACGAAGAGGGTCTCAGACACAAGACCTTTGTTTTTCCGAACGGTGAAAAATCAAAGTCTCCTGAGGTTCTTTTTGAGCTTCTCGAGTTTCTTGCAGAAAACCGTTTTTCAAGAAAAGATGTGCTCGTTGCCCTCGGCGGAGGCGTTACGGGCGACCTTACGGGACTTGCAGCGGCAATGTATATGAGGGGTATGCATCTTGTGCAGATGCCGACAACTCTTCTCGCTATGGTAGATTCGTCCGTCGGTGGAAAGACTGCCGTTAACCTTAAATCAGGCAAAAACCTTGCAGGTGTTTTTAATCAGCCTGAGCTTGTTCTTTGTGACCTGATAATGCTTCTCACACTCTCTGCGGATATCTTTGCTGACGGTATGGCAGAGGTTATCAAATACGGTGTCATTGCCGATAAGGAGCTTTTCAGGGTCATCAGAGACGGAGAGATTGCAGAAAATCTCGAAAAAATCATCGCTCGTTGCGTTTCAATCAAACGTGACATTGTCAACGAGGATGAATTTGACAACGGTAAACGTCAGCTTCTTAATTTCGGTCACACGCTCGCACATTCAATTGAAAAGCTGAGCAATTTTGAAATTCCTCACGGAAAAGCAGTTGCGATGGGAATGCTTATCATTTCTGAGATAGCGTGGAAAAACGGTTTTTCTTCCGAGCGCTGTCAGGATGAAATCATAGATGCCCTGCTCGAAAACAACCTCCCTGTTTCCTGTCCTTTCGAAATCAGCGAACTCTACTACGCTGCTGAAAACGACAAGAAAAGCTCGTCGGGCAGAATATCAATTATCATCCCTGAAAAAATCGGTGAATGTAAGATTATGAACATCGCCCTCGCAGAGTTTAAGGAGCTTCTCGAATGAACATAAAAATCAATCCCTCTTCCCTTTCTGGCAAGGTTGAAGCACCTGCTTCAAAATCCGTTGCACACAGAATGCTTATCTGCGCGGCACTTGCCAAAGGAAAGAGTATAATTGAACTGAACAAAACCTCTGACGACATTGAGGCAACAGCCAATTGTCTTCGTTCGCTCGGAGTTATAATAGAAAAAAACGGCAACAGCTGGACCATCACCCCTCCCGAAGCTTTTCCGGATAAAGCCGAACTTGACTGTGGTGAAAGCGGTTCAACGCTACGCTTTATGCTTCCTGTTGTTTCTGCGCTCGGCGTTGAGGCAACATTCATCTGCCACGGAAGGCTTCCGTCCCGTCCTATCGCTCCCCTGCTTGATGAAATGAAGCGTCACGGAGTATCGTGTGACGGTGAGTTTCCGCTTCACGTTTCAGGCAGGCTGAAGGGTGGAAAATTCACAATCGCAGGCAATATCAGCTCACAATTTATCACAGGACTCCTCCTTGCCCTGCCTCTTTGCAAAGAGGACAGTGAAATTGAGGTTATTCC
>JAXJUJ010000201.1:0-6179 GCA_036309125.1 Acutalibacteraceae bacterium
CCTTTCAGGGGCTTTGCCTGTAGGTGCCCCTTATAGGGGCTGTGCAAACCACTAGTTTACTAGTGGTTATGATTTATTTGTCTTGTCCGTAATAAGCGTTTTTACCGTGTTTTCTAAGGAAATGCTTATCAAGAAGCTCCTGCTGCATAACTTTTACATCAGGATTGAGTACCTCTGTGTGCAATGCCATAAATGCGAGTTCTTCGAGAACGACGGCATTATGAACTGCATTCTCAGGGTCAGTACCCCATGTGAATGGACCGTGACTGTTTACGAGTACCGCGGGAATTGTGTTTTCGTCAATTCCTTTGAAGGTTTCGATGATTACATTTCCGGTCTCTTTTTCATACTCACCACCGATTTCTTCGGGTGTCATCTTCCTGGTGCAGGGGATTTCACCGTAGAAATAATCACCGTGAGTTGTTCCGTAAGCAGGAATGCCTCGTCCTGCCTGAGCAAAAGACGTTGCCCATCGTGAGTGAGTATGGACAATGCCTCCGATGTCAGGGAAAGCGTTATAAAGTGCAACGTGTGTTGCTGTGTCTGATGATGGTTTCCATTTACCTTCGACTTTTTCGCCTGTTTCAAGGGAAACAACAACCATATCATCTGCGGTCATATTGTCGTATTCAACGCCACTCGGCTTGATTACCATAAGTCCTGACTCACGGTCAACACCTGAAACATTACCCCAGGTGAATGTGACGAGTCCGTATTTGGGCAGCTCAAGATTAGCTTTGCATACAAGCTCTTTCAATGCTTCTAACATATGTACCTCACTTTAATTTCCATGCAAGGTCGTTGAGGAAAAGCTCTTTTTCAAGAGAATCAACGCTTGTATCTTTTGTTATGTGAATAAATTCGATATCCATCATTCTTGCCCAGTCCTTCATCTGCTCAGCAGAAACGTCATATGAAAGCACTGTATGATGTGCGCCGCCTGCAGTGATCCAACATTCAACGCCTGTTGTAAGGTCAGGCATTGCTCTCCACATTACTCTTGCAACGGGGAGATTAGGCATCGGCATAATAGGCTTGACACAAACGATATCCTGACAGATAAGACGAAGTCTTCCACCCATATCAACAAGTGAAACAACGATAGCATCTCCTGCTTTGCCTTCAAAGACAAGACGAGCAGGGTCTTTTTTATTCATTCCTATTCCGAGATGATGAGTTTCAATTCTCGGCTTGTCTGCAGCAAGGCTGGGGCAAACCTCAAGCATATGTGCGCCGAGGCTGTATTCCTGACCCTCTGCAAGGTGGTAGGTATAGTCTTCCATAAATGCAGATGCACCGTTACCGTTTTCACCCATAGCCTTCATAATTGCCGTCAGGGCTGAAACCTTCCAGTCACCCTCACCACCGTATCCGTAACCCTGTGACATAAGGTGCTGTGAAGCGAGACCGGGCAGCTGCTCCATTCCGTAAAGATCCTGGAATGTGTTTGAAAATGCCATACAGCCTTCGCTGTCCAACATTTTCTTCATAGCGATTTCTTCCTTTGCCTGATAGCGTATAGCTTCAAGGTTATCGGTTGCGATATCATACTCTGATTTATAAACGTCAACAAGAGCGTCGATTTCAGCTCCTGTAACATTGTTCATTTCTTTGACAAGGTCGCCTACAGCCCAGGTATTTACCTGCCAGCCGAGCTTGGTCTGAACCTCAACCTTATCGCCTTCAGTGACAGCAACCTCACGCATATTGTCACCAAAACGCATAACCTTCATATTTTTGCTGACTGATACACCGACAGCTGCTTTCATCCAGTCACCGATCTTTTTGTGAACCTTTTCGTCCTGCCAGTAGCCTGCGATTACCTTTCGGGGCATTCTGAGTCTGGCTGCAATGAATCCGTGCTCACGGTCACCGTGTGCAGCCTGATTGAGATTCATAAAGTCCATATCGATCTCTTCATTGGGAATGTCGCGATTATACTGAGTTGCAAAATGACAGTAAGGCTTCTGCAAAGCAGCGAGACCGTTTATCCACATTTTGCTCGGTGAGAATGTATGACACCAGGTGATGATACCGCAGCAGTTATCGTCATAGTTTGCTTCTTTGACGATGTCTGTAATCTCTTTGTTTGTTTTAGCGGTAACTTTAAATACAAGAGGATAGGGGAGAGCCTTGCTTAAAGTCTCAGCCATTTCCTTTGCTCTCTCTTCAACGGTCTCAAGCACTTCCGGACCGTAAAGAAACTGTGAGCCTACAACGAACCAGAATTCGTAATTTTTCATAATTATTTCTCCCATCAAAGTGTTTCTACAGCAGCCTTTTCAACTTCGAGACCCTTGAGGAAACGTCTGAGGTAATCTCTGAAGCCCATAATGTCTGCTGTCAGAGGCTCGAGCTTTGTGCCGGGTGCATCAGCGAATACATCATCAGCAAGGAAGTCTTCGAGAGCCTTTTCATTGTTTTTGAGGTAAGCTGCAAGAAGTGCCATACCGTAAGGTCCGCCTTCACCTGCAGTTTCCATAACCCATACTGCAGAGTTTGTGGCAGCAGCGAGATATTTCTGTCCTACACCGGGAGTCTTGAAAAGACCGCCGTGACCCATAAGTCTGTCAATAGCAACCTTTTCTTTCTCAAGAATTTCCATACCTGCAGCAAGAGAAACAAGAGTTGAGTAAAGATGTGCTTTAAGGAAGTTAGCAAGAGTGAAGGGCTTTTCGTGGCTTCTTACAATAACAGGTCTGCCTTCATCAAATCCTGTGATAGGCTCACCTGAGAGATAGTTATAAACAGTAACACCACCACAGTCAGGGTCGCCCTCGAGACTCTTGAGGTAAAGCTTTGTGAAAAGCTCACCCATATCGACCTCGTGACCCATAAGTCCGAGAGTATCTTTAAAGAGGTTAACCCAAGCGTTCATATCAGATGTACAGTTGTTGCAGTGTACCATTGCAACAGGTCTGCCTGACGGTGTTGTAACCATATCGATTTCTGTGTAAACCTTTGAAAGCATCTTCTCAAGAACAACCATTGAGAAAATAGATGTACCTGCAGAAACGTTACCGCTTCTTGCAGCAACAGCGTTTGTAGCAACCATACCTGTACCTGCGTCGCCTTCGGGAGCACACATCGGGATACCTGCCTCAAGGTCGCCCTCGTCGTCGAGAAGCTTTGCACCTGAGAAGCTGAGAGTACCTGCACCTGCACCGGCGGGAAGAACCTTAGGAAGAATGTCACGGATATTCCACGGGAAATCCTTAGTAAGCTCTTCAAATTTTTCTATCATCTTTGTGTCGTAATCGATAGCATCTGAATCAATTGGGAACATACCCGAAGCTTCACCGACACCCATAACTTTTTCGCCTGTGAGACGGTAGTGAACGTAACCTGCAAGGGTTGTGATCATATCGATGTCCTTAACGTGCTCTTCACCGTTGAGAATAGCCTGACGAAGATGTGAAATGCTCCATCTCTGAGGCACGTTGAAGCCGAAAAGCTCAGTAAGCTCATCAGCAGCCTGAGCGGTTGTAGTGTTTCTCCATGTTCTGAATTCTGCAAGCTGGTTGCCGTCCTTGTCAAAGGGGAGGTATCCGTGCATCATACCTGAAATACCCATAGCGTCAACACGTCTGAGTGTGATACCGTATTCGTTCTGCACGTTTTTCTTCAGGTCAGCGTAGCAGCTTTTAAGACCTGTCCATACATCGTCCATAGAGTATGTCCAGTAGCCGTTTTTATATTCGTTCTCCCAAGTGTGGCTGCCTGATGCAAGAGGTTTGAAGTCCTCACCGAGAAGAACTGCCTTGATTCTTGTTGAGCCAAGCTCAATTCCGAGATAAGTTTTGTTGAATTTGTCTGACAAAATAATCACCACTTTATAAATTGATAGTTTATTATAACACATTAAATAGCTTTTTTCTATATTTTAGCATTAAATTATTGTATGTTTTCTCACTTTGCTTGAAAAATTTATGCAAAAATGCTATATTTTCTGAGGAGGTTGATTTTATGAAAAAACTGAAATTAACATAAGAGACCCGTTTGTATTGGTTGAAGACGGAAAATTTTATATGTACGGTACGAGAGCGAAAAGCTTCGGATCAAAGGTCGGTGGCGTCGACGTTTATATCTCCTCTGATCTTGAAGACTGGAGCGAACCGTACGAGGTACTGGATTCAGAAGCACACGGACTGAACCGTGATGTGAACTGGGCACCCGAAGTGCACAAGTATAACGGAAAATACTATATGTTCGTTACGTTTACAATGGAAAATGATAACCGCGGAACATATATACTTCGTGCAGATTCTCCTATGGGTCCCTTTGCTCCTCACAGCGACGGTGCGGTTACACCGAAGGACTGGATGAGCCTTGACGGTACACTGTATATAGATAAAGAAAATAAGCCCTACATCGTTTTCTGTCACGAGCACGTACAGATAATCGACGGAACTATATGTTATGCTGAGCTGACAGAGGACCTTAAAGCAATCAAGGGTGAAATAAAGGTGCTTTTTTCTGCATCTTCATTTCCCTGGGCAGATCCTTTTGAAAAGGAAAAGCATTTTATTACAGACGGACCGTTCCTCTACAGAACAAACAGTGATGAACTTCTTATGATATGGTCTACTTTTATAAAAGGTCAGTACAGCGAATGCCTTGTACGTTTCAATGACGGTGAGCTGAGTGAAGATTTTGAACACCTTGAACCTATCATCAAAGATGACGGCGGACATGGTATGATTTTCGGCACGTGTGATGAACTTTATCTTACCTTCCACACGCCGAATCAGACCCTTTATGAAAGACCTGATTTCAAAAAGATTATTGACACAGGAGACAGTATAAAGCTTGCATAGGCATAATACACAAGCGCCTGCAACTGTTTTAGTGCTTTATGTCATTTTTGACATTTTGTATTGTTATCATATTGCTTTTATGCTATAATGAAATATCGTTTTTAAGGAGGAATGTCTGTGAGTGGAAAACCTAAAGCTTTTGGCAAGGTGAACTCATTTTTCACTGAAGTCAAAACACACTGGAACACTCCGAAAGAAGGAAATTATGTTCCTTACAAAGAGTATAAGGACATATTTATTGCCGTAGGCAGTAACTATGCGGGATCGAAGATGCTTGAATACATCTCGTTTGGTGTGGGATGCTACCTCATTATGCACCATTATCAGCTCCCGTATCTTACATATGCGATTATTGCTCTTATCAATATGCCGCTTAACTATATCGGATCACTTATATCCTGGTATGTAAGCGATAACCTTGGTTTCCTTCCGAAAAGCTCGGAAAGAAAGGTTTACGGAACTTATTTTGCGTTTCTTATAGCCGGTATAACCTTGTTGCTGTGGGATCCTGTAACGTTAATGGATATCAACAGTCCGTTTGTCAGGTTTTTCAATACCCTTAACGGTATGAGTGCAACGGCTTTATTTAAGGTTATAGGTACTCATCTTCTTTATACAGGATGGACAGGTTCCAGAAATATTTTCTGGCGTAAAAAGCTCATTCCTAAATACGGCAGATATAAGTATTCTCTCTATTCTGATTATCTGCCCAAGTGTATTATGGTTATCCTCATCGGTTGGCTTCCTGTTTATACTATTGCGGATATGTCAACAAGAGTATGGGTGGCAAACCTTCTTTTTGCCTGTTACAATGTTTTCGGCTTTGCAAACAACCTCGAAACCTGTACAAAGTCGATAAGCCCCAACACAAGAGAAAGAATCCTTGTAAGAACTTATCCTATCAAGCTTTCGCATCTTTTCCATTCAATCATAGCTATCATCATCCCTGTAATTATCGGCATGCTTCGCTATGAGTGGGCAGACATCAACGTTTTCAAATACGTAATTCCGATAATGTTTATCACATTTGCGACCCTGACAATGTTCTTTGCAGGTCGCGTTCAGGAAAGAATTCCGCAGCCGCCGATTGAAAAGAAAGTTCAGATCAGCTTCTGGGACGGTATGTTCGGCGTTCTTCGTAACAAGTATCTCTGGATAAACACTCTCGTTGGTCTTCTTGACTCGCTCGGCAGCGGTATGCTTGCCATCACGACGGTTCTTTATCTTTACACGTTCCGTCTCAGCGGTCTTCCTTATAGCCTTATCGTGGCACTCGTTTCCTGTGCGGGAACTCCGCCTGATTTCTTCACTCCGTATTTCCTCAAGAGATTCAGCTACAAGCAGATTATGATTTTCTACCAG
>JAXJUJ010000202.1:0-2266 GCA_036309125.1 Acutalibacteraceae bacterium
CCTTACATCTGATTCTATAAACGAGGATGCCGAACTGACGGAATATCTTGAAGAGCTCCGCACAAGACCTGAACTGCGAATGATATTTTCTCTGACTAAAAACGCCACAAAGAAAGATGTAGAAAAGGCTGTAAAGGTTATAGAAGCTATGCTTTCAGAAGGAGATAACGATTGAGATTACATATAAATATTGACGACGTCTATGTTTATACAGCATCCTTGCCGTCACCTGTAAACGGCGTTACCGTTATAAAAAACGGCGATTATCTTGTTTTCATCAATGAAAAAAAGTGTCCTGAAAAGCAATATGAAGCTCTGGAACACGAGCTACGGCACATCAAGAAAGGACACTTGTATTCGGAAATTAAATTTATCGTAGATTGTGAGCGTGAGGCTTGCACATAATAGCTATTCACAAATACTCGGAACATTACAATCCCGAAATGATAAAATCGGTAGAAGCTCTTAATCTTCCTACGTCTCTCACCTCAACCAAAACATTCAAAACTCTTATATCAAAAATGCTGAATGGAGAAGAGTTACCGAAGAAGTACAATCCATAATCACACACAAACGCTGATAGCCCTGTTTTGCATTTCATAACGAAACCAAAGTAATTTCACATTAAGAAACAAAACTCGTTTAAAACGCAAATTTCGGCGTTTTTGAGTTTATAAAATAAAAAAGCCCCGTACTGCTGGAACAGTCCGGAGCTTGAAATATGAGGTATGATATAATCACACTCTGCAAGTAAGATTATACCACACCTCTTAAAAATATGCAAGTTTTTAAGGAGTGTTTTTATGCCAAAGTACAATTTTACAAAGCGTTCTGACGGAAGATATCAGACAAAGGTATATATCGGCACTAAAAACGATAAAAAACAGTACAAATATGTGTATGCTTCAACGGTAAAAGAGCTTGACAAGAAAGTGCAACAGATCAGGATACAGCTTGGAAAAGGTCTTGATTTATCTGCAGACCGTGATACTTTCGGATATTGGGGAGAACGCTGGTTGAAGCTAAAGAAAATTGAAGTGTCTTCAAAAAGATATGAAGCCTATGCAAGTCGCTTTGCAAATCTTACCCCGATACACAATATAAGCATAACCAAGCTGAAAGCAGCAGACATTCAGGATATTATACTTGAATGTGCCGCTGTACCTTGCGAACGCACAGGAAAGCCTTATGCAAAGCATACGCTTACTGAAATTCGCAATACCGCAAAGCAGATAATCAATTTAGCTATAGAAAACCGTGTACTTGACTATAATTGTGCCTCTGCTGTTAAAATACCCAAAGCGGCAACAGTTTCTACAAGACGTGCACTCACACCCGAAGAGCAACAATGGATAATTGATACGCCGCACCGTGCTCAGACAGCCGCTATGATAATGATGTATGCTGGGCTCAGAAGGGGAGAGCTGCTTGCACTTACATGGCAGGATATAGATCTATCCGCAAGGACGATAACAGTAAATAAATCTGTTGAAATGATAAACGGTAAGCCACACATAAAACACGGCGGAAAGACAGAAGCTGCAACAAGGATTATATATATACCCGGTAAGCTTGCCAACTACCTGAAAAATATCGCACATCCTCCGATCGGACTTGTATGTCCTACTGTAAAAGGCACACCTATGACCGATACGGCGTGGAAAAGATTATGGGAAAGCTATCTTACAGATCTTAATCTAA
The DNA here is from genome assembly GCA_036309125.1 of Acutalibacteraceae bacterium. GTDB lineage: Bacteria > Bacillota > Clostridia > Oscillospirales > Acutalibacteraceae > CAG-488. The sequence continues at coordinate 1,702 of JAXJUJ010000202.1, forward strand.
AGTATGGAACGTGGGAAGATTGTTTTCAGACAAACGGCAAAGCTCCTAACAAATACGCCCCTACGAAAAAGCCGTTTATTATACCCAAAATAACGCCTCACTGGCTTCGTCACACTTTCATTACTATGCTTTATATGGCCGGCGTTGATGTCTTAACCGCTAAAGAGCAGGCAGGACACTCTGACATCAAAACGACAATGGCTATTTACACCCACCTTGACGAAAAGCACAAAAAGAAAAATGTACAAAAGCTGGATGATTACCTTGAAAGCCTTGCATAGCAGGGGTGTCAAAAGGGGTGTCAAGCAAATTAACAAATAGCATATTAAAGCGGAATATAAGTGCTTTTGTTTCTCATTCGTAATGAGCAGGTCGCAGGTTCGAGCCCTGTCACAAGCACCAAAAAATTGCTCCGCTGAGCTCGTCATCGAGGCGGAGCAAAATTTTTTCATTGCTTTTCAGGGGGAGAACCTGCCCGGTTCTGAGCCCTGTCTGAGGCACCAAAATTACTCCGCAAATCAATTATCTATGCGGAGTTTTTTTATAATGACCACATTTATTAGAC
>JAXJUJ010000203.1:0-2405 GCA_036309125.1 Acutalibacteraceae bacterium
AAGGAAGTTTGAAAGCTCACCTACAAACTGAGTTGAACTCGTTGGCAGATGCAGTACATTTTTGAGCAGGCAGACGAGTACACCGTACTGCGGACCGAATGCAAATGACGTGATAAGTGCGGGTAATTCCGAAACATCAAACTTGATGAATGCAGGCATAAACGGCACTGAAATTTCAATCATCATCAAAGCGTAAGCAAGGGCTGACATAATTGCTGTTACAGTCAGTTTTCTGATCATACTTGTGCGGTTTCTGTTACTGTTTGCTTTTTCCATAAAAACAACTCCTGAAAGATATTAGCGAGAGTTATCAACGAAAATACCCCGTACATTTTTGTACGGGGCAGAATAAACAAAAACGAATCTTCTTCCATCCGGACTGTACCGTCGGCTCCGGAATCTCACCGGATCTGCAAATGCTCACGGGCTTATGAGTAAAACTCAAACACCGTCGGTGGGGAATTTCACCCCGCCCCGAAGATAACTTTTCACTTGAGTTAATTATATCACCTGAGATGATTTTGTCAATATATATGATGTTTGTTGATTTTTGCTTTTTAGTGTAGTATAATTTATAGTGATTTATAAGGTGGTGAAGCTGTGCTTAAGAAGAATGATGAAATTCAGCTTACGGTGAAAAGCTGTACCGTTCAGGGCAGCGGCGTATGTGACTATAACGGTATGACAGTTTTTGTACGCGGTGCCGTTACGGGAGACCACGTGATAGCACATATAATCAAGGTAAAGAAAACTTATGCTGTCGGCATAATCAAAAAAATTACACAACGCTCGCCGATACGAATAAAGCCGCAGTGTGCTGTTTCCGAAAAATGTGGAGGCTGTTGCTTTGCTCATATCAGTTATGATGCCGAGCTTGAAATAAAGCAGAAGCAGGTTGAGGATAATTTCAGAAGAATAGGTGGTCTTGACGTTACAATCAAGCCGATAATTCCGTCACCTGACTCTTCACGTTACAGAAACAAGGCACAGTATCCCGTCGGCTCAGACGGAAAATTTGCTTCGATAGGCTTTTATGCACCGATGACTCACCGTATCATCGACTGCGCAGACTGTTACCTTCAGCCCGAAGATTTCAAAAAAGTCGTTGATATTTTCCGTGACTGGATAAGGGAAAGGAAAATCAGTGTTTATGACGAAGTGGCACACAAGGGTATTTTAAGACACATTTACCTTCGTAAGGGTTTTGTTACGGGCGAGATTATGGTCTGCCTTGTTGCAAATTCAAGAGATGTTCCTTTTACGGATGAACTTATTGAAACACTCAAAGCAGAGGTCGAAGGACTCAGAAGTGTTATTCTTAACGTAAACACTAAAAATACAAACGTCGTTCTCGGCAGTGAATGCATCACTCTCTACGGTTCAGATTATATAACTGATGAGCTTTGCGGACTGAAATTCAATATTTCACCGCTTTCGTTCTATCAGGTAAATCACGACGGTGCGGAAATTCTTTACAATAAAGCAAAGGAATATGCCGCACTTACGGGCAAAGAGTCGCTTATCGACCTTTACTGCGGAACGGGCACAATAGGTCTTACTATGGCGAGGGAAGCAGGTCAGCTTGTTGGTGTTGAGATAATCGAACAGGCTGTCGAAAATGCAAAGAAAAACGCTGAACTCAACGGAATTGAAAACTCCCGTTTTATCTGTGGCGATGCTTCAAAGGCTGCCGAAATCCTGTTGCAGGAGGGGATAAAACCCGATGTTGTAATTCTTGACCCGCCGAGAAAAGGCTGCGACGGTGCGCTTGTGGAAACTGTTTCCAAAATGTCGCCCGAACGTATTGTTTATGTTTCCTGCGACAGTGCAACTCTTGCACGTGACTGTGCACGTTTCCTTGAAGAGGGATATAAGGTCGAGGAGGCAACACCTGTAGATATGTTCCCACGTACGGGAAATGTCGAGACGGTTGTTCTTTTGTCCCAACGCAGACCGGACACACATATCGACATAAAACTGGATCTTTCAGAGCTTGATATTACTTCTGCTGAAACCAAGGCAACCTATCAGGAAATCAAGGATTATGTGCTTGATAAACACGGTCTTAAAGTGTCAACTCTTTACATATCACAGGTTAAGGCAAAGTGTGGTATTATTGAGCGTGAGAATTATAACAAGGGCAAAGAAGGACACCGAGTGCCGAAATGTCCGAAGGAAAAAGAAGAAGCCATAATGGATGCATTAATACATTTTAATATGATATAAAATTACATATCCACACATTCGACTAACCTCCTGTTATAAGGTAGAATAAAGCTACCAAATAACAGGAGGTCATTTTTTATGAGTAGAAAGACAAAAATTAAGTTTACGGATTTTGAGTGCAACTTACTTATCAACGGTATGAATGAGTTTCGCAATATGCTCTTGGCGGAGAATTTGCC
>JAXJUJ010000204.1:0-37354 GCA_036309125.1 Acutalibacteraceae bacterium
CATGACGAATGGTTAACCTCCTGTCGGTTTTGTCTGAGCAACTTAACTGTAACACAGGTTTTTCCATTCGTCATTTATTTTTTCGCTTTTGTAACACTTCTATTGTAAACCTACAAAGTTAACAAATGAAAGTTTTCTTTAAACCATTGACAACTTGAAGCTACGGTGATATAATAAGCCAAAATTTAAAGTTAAACCGTTGATGCGGAGATAACGGCGATGATGCCTTTACAGAGAGCCTGCGATGCTGAAAATCAGGTAAGAAACACTTCGTCAAATGGACCGCGGAGGGTGCAGTCAAATGCGCGTAATGCAAAGTATTCTGCAACGTCAGCCATACGTTAGTTGGCAGGGATATGTAAGTATCCTGAAAGTGCACGGTAAACCGTGAAACAAGGTGGCACCGCGGATAAGTTTTATTCGTCCTTGACAGATAAAGTAATTCTGTCAGGGACGTTTTGTTTTTGTCAGGAAACAGGAGGAAGTTAAGATTATGATAAAGTTAACAAAACGATGGCGAAGCTCAGTCTGAACCGAAAATATTGTAATCTTAATTTATGGAGGATTTGATTTATGAAACTCAACGGAATTGATTTTGATACTTATTTTAACAACTATCCCGATAAGGACGGATATTTCGGCAAATACGGCGGAGTTTTTGTTGACGATAAGCTCAAGGCTGCTATGGCTGAAACAACTGAGGCTTATTACTCTATCTGCCAGTCAAGAAAGTTCATAGCAGAGCTTCGCAGAATACGCAAGGAATTCCAGGGCAGACCTACTCCTGTGACGCATCTCGAGCGTCTTTCAGATGCACTCGGCGGAAAAGTACAGCTTTATGCAAAACGTGAGGACCTTAACCATTCAGGTGCTCACAAGCTCAATCACTGCATGGGTGAAGCACTTCTTGCAAAGTATATGGGAAAGAAAAAGGTTATCGCTGAAACAGGCGCAGGTCAGCACGGTGTTGCTCTTGCAACTGCAGCTGCATACTTCGGACTTGAATGTGACATCTATATGGGCTCTGTTGATATCAAAAAACAGGCTCCGAACGTAGCAAGAATGAAGATTCTCGGTGCAAACGTTGTCGAGGTAACACACGGTCTTCAGACACTCAAAGAGGCTGTTGACGCAGCTTTTGATGCATACAGCAAGGAGTATAACGATGCAATCTATTGTATTGGCTCAGTTCTCGGCCCTCATCCGTTCCCGATGATGGTACGTGACTTCCAGAGCGTTGTCGGTATCGAAGCAAGAGAACAGTTCATCGAAATGACAGGCCATCTCCCGAATGCAATCGTAGCTTGTGTCGGTGGCGGCAGTAATGCGGCAGGTCTTTTTGCAGGCTTCCTCAACGATCCTGTTGACATCTACGGCATTGAGCCTCTCGGCAGAGGTGAAAAGCTCGGTGATCATGCTGCAAGTCTTAAATACGGTACCGAGGGCATTATGCACGGCTTCAACAGCATTATGCTCAAGGACGAAAACGGCGAGCCTGCACCGGTTTATTCTGTTGCAAGTGGTCTTGACTATCCGTCATCAGGTCCTGAACACGCATTCCTTCAGGAAATCGGCAGAGTCAAGTATGATGTTATCAATGACGATGAAACAATAGATTCATTCTTCAGACTCTCACGTCTTGAGGGTATCATTCCTGCAATCGAAAGCTCACACGCTGTTGCATACGGTATGAAGCTCGCAGAGAGAATGGATCACGGTTCAGTACTTATCAACCTCTCAGGCAGAGGCGATAAGGATATGGACTATATCATCGAAAATTACGGAATCAGATAATTATTACAGCTCCGCTTTATGCGGAGTTGTTTTTTTCTGCCGTAATGTGTTATAATTAAGATAAGCACAGAAGAATTGATTTAGTTCTGTAAAAAAATAACCGCAAAGGAGTGAAAACTATGCCGGAAATAACTCTCAAAAATAAAATACTGCACGCTGAAAAAGGCGAAAAACTTTCCGATATTCTTATGAAAAACGGCATATATGTTGATCATCCTTGCGGTGGTAAAGGGACTTGCAAAAAGTGTACGGTTTTCGTTAACGGAAAACACGAACTTTCGTGTCAATACATCGTAAATTCTGATATTGAGCTCGCTATTCCCGAGCAAAATGAAATCGTTTCGGAAACGGGAATCAATACTGCAGAATCAAAAACAGAAAATATGTGTTTCTGCCTCGATATCGGTACTACAACTCTTGCTTTGGCACTCGTTTCTCTTGATAATAAAGCCGTAATTGATATAATAACACGGGTAAATCCGCAGAAAATATACGGTGCAGATGTGATATCAAGAATTGAATATTGCCGTAAATCAGGGCACACTGAACTTCATAAAATACTGATTGATGAAATCAGCTCAATGGTTGAATATTTTAACATAAAAGAGAATTTACCTCTTTTTGTTTCGGGCAACACGACTATGCTTCATTTCTTCTTTGGTGCTGACCCGTCAGAAATAGGTGTCGCTCCGTATACTCCCGTTTTTCTTGAAAGTAAGACGTGTAACGGCAACGAAATCGGTCTTAACGGAATCAGCAGGGTAGAGTCACTCCCTTGTATTTCAGCTTTTGTCGGTGCTGACATTACAGCCGGTCTTAATTGTGTTGATTATCCCGAAGCAGGTAAATACAATTTACTCATTGATTTGGGTACGAATGCTGAAATTGCACTGTTTTCTCAGAATGATGTTCTGTGTACGTCTGCTGCTGCAGGTCCGTGTTTTGAATGCGCAAATATTTCCTGCGGAATGAATGCCTCCGAAGGTGCTGTGTATGCATATTCTGAGTCAGGGTATAAGACTGTCGGTAACGTTTTACCGAAGGGGATCTGCGGAACAGGACTTATCGATGTTATTGCTGAACTGCTTTATTCTGAAATTGATGAAACAGGCTGTATGGAAGATGATGAGTTTGAAATTGCAGACGGTGTATCAATTTCTCAGAGTGATGTAAGACAGTATCAGCTTGCGAAATCTGCTGTTTTTTCAGCTATAGAAACTCTTCTGCATTATAAAAACATCACATATAACGATGTTGAAAAGGTTTATATTTCAGGTGGCTTTTCTGCACAAATCAATATTTCAAATGCTGTGAAAACAGGACTTATACCGAAGGCTTTTGAAGATAAATGTATTGCAATAAAAAACAGCAGTCTGACCGGCACAGTAAACTATGCCTACGGAAAAGACGTGACCTCGTCGATACTGAAAAATGCAGAGTATGTCGATTTATCCGCTTCCGATGTTTTTTCGGAAAATTTTATTAAAAATATGACGTTTTAAATTAAGAACCAACTTCGAAAGAGGTTGGTTCTTGTATTTTATGAGCTCGTTTGCAGATAATAATTCTGAAAGCGAGATGATAAAATGGATATTTCAAATAAACAATATGATCAGATGGTAAAAAAAGCATCACCGTCATCACCGACTCTTGTCAATTGTATCTGGGCTTTCGGTGTCGGCGGAGCGATCTGTTGCTTCGGTGAAGTGCTTTTTATGCTGTATTCTATGGTGGGGATGAACGAAACAGAAACCCGGACAATGGTTTCTGTCACGCTGATTGTGATTGCGGCGATTCTTACGGGAATTGGTATTTTTGATAAAATAGCGAAATATGCAGGTGCAGGGACTGTTGTTCCTATCACAGGTTTCGCAAATTCGGTTGTTTCACCCGCACTCGAACACAAAAGCGAAGGCTTTATAATGGGCACGGGAGCAAATATTTTCAGAGTATCAGGGCCCGTAATTGCTTACGGAATCTTTACATCAACGGTTTTCGGACTGATTTACTATATTGTGCAGAGGGTGTTCTGATGAGACAGGGGAAGTATGTAATTGAGTTTGAAAACAAGCCTTCGGTAATTGAGTGGTCGGCAGTTGCAGGTAAAAAAGAAAGCGAAGGACCTATCGGAAGTCTGTTAGATCTTGTAATAGACGATGCAACGTGCGGTAAGGACACTTGGGAACAGGCTGAAAGCGAATTTCAGAAAACATCTATAGGAATTTTGCTTGATAAGGCGAGAGTGAAAGATACTCAGATCGATGTAATTTTTGCAGGTGATCTTCTCAATCAGTGCAGCGGCACAGGCTTTGGTATCAGGGGTTATGAGATTCCTTTCAGCGGAGTTTACGGTGCCTGCTCAACGTCAGTTCTCGCAATGATTAACGCCGCTGTAGGTGTGAATTCGGGTGTGTTCAGGCTTGCTGTTTCTTCAACCTCGTCTCACTTCTGCTCAGCAGAAAAACAGTTCAGGTTACCGCTTGAATACGGAGGTCAGCGTACTCCGACAGCTCAATGGACGGTTACGGGTGCTGCATCTGCTCTTGTTAGTGCCGAAAAGGTTACGGGATATCCGAGAATCGAAAAAGCAATAATCGGCAGGATTGTCGATAAAGGTATAACTGATGCGGCAAATATGGGTGCAGCGATGGCACCTGCCGCAGCACAGACAATAGCGGATTTTCTGAATGATACGAATACAACTCCTGAGGATTACGATCTTATTCTTACGGGAGATCTCGGCAAAGTGGGCACTCAACTTCTTTATGAGCTGCTCGAAAAGGAGTTTTCTTTGGATATCAGTTCTGTTCACAATGATGCAGGTCTGATGATATATTATCTTGAAGAGCAGGATGTCCATGCAGGAGGCAGTGGATGTGCTTGCTGCGGTACTGTTTTGTGCACAAAAATTCTGAGTGATCTGAAAAACGGCAAGCTCAGAAAGGTTCTGGTCGTGGCAACAGGTGCTTTGCTTTCCGCAATTTCTCCTTTTCAGGGCGAAAGCATACCTTCCGTTGCGCACGGAATACTTCTGACTGGCGGGAGGGGAAATGATGAATAACTCAAAATTAACTGCAAAAACCTTTTTTAAAATGGCTGAGGCGGACAGAAAGCTTATCGTAGTAACAAATGTTATAAGCTCGGTTCTGACTGCATCGCTCGTGTTGAAGCTGATAGTTTCTGCTGTATGCCTGATTAAATCAGCTGACTAAATACGTTTTTATCTATTTACAATAAAAATTTTCGAAAGGTACTTGAATTTATTGTATATTTATTGTAAAATATTAACACAAATTACAGTATGAATAATACTGAAAAAGAGGTGTTCCGTATGCAGGATAAAAGCGTAATCAAAATTAAAACCAACAGTAACAATCTTTTACTCCGTGTTCTGGAAGGTCATTTTGCATCTAACCATTCACACAGTAATTATTATATCGACGTGGCAGCACAAAAATCACGTCTTTCTGAGGCGAGAGCTGTTGCAAAGGAACTTTGCAGAAATTATAACTACAGCACACAGATCATAGATACTATTCTTTGCCTTGACGGTACGGAAGTTATCGGTACCTGCCTTGCTGATGAGCTGACTGAAAATAACTTTATGAATATCAATGCTCATCAGACTATCTATGTCGTTACACCGGAAATGACAGGTGCATCACAGCTTATTTTCAGAGATAACTATGCACCTATGATCAATGGTAAGCATATTCTTATTCTTGCAGTTTCAGTTGCTACAGGCTATACGGCAAACTCTGCAATTGAAGCTATCAATTATTACGGTGGAGAGGTTGTAGGTATTGCGTCTATCTTCGCCACAAAGGATGAGTGCGGCGGCTATCCTGTCAACTCAGTATTTAACCCCAATGATATTCCGGGTTACTTTAATGTGCCTGCATATGAATGTCCGTTGTGTAAGCAGAAGGAAAAAATTGATGCTCTTATCAATAACTTCGGTTTCTCCAAACTGTAAGCTTAACAATTAATATTTTATAATTTCTGACCCGTGTTTTGCTTTATGCTTAACACGGGTTTTGTCTGTATATACAAAAAATATAAATTGTATTGTATTTTTTTTTGAATTGTGATAAAATTATTTGAATATAAGGGAGGTGTTTCCTTTTTTCAGATTACTGATTTTTTCGAAGGCAGGTGGAGGTTATGTACGATATACATTGTCATATTTTTCCTGCGGTTGATGACGGTTCGGGAAGCTTTAACGATTCCGTTGAAATGGCATGTATAGCAGCCTCTTGCGGAGTAAAATCTGTAGTTGCCACACCTCATTGTAATGTTCCGGGAATGTTTGAAAATTACTGGAATACAAGCTTTGAAGAAACGCTCAGAAATCTGAATGAAGCACTTGTGCTCAAGGGAATACCAATTACCGTTTATAAAGGGCAGGAGATTTTTGCTCACGGAGATATAGTATCAGGGCTCAGAAAAGGTGATCTGATAACCCTTAACGGCTCAAGATATGTTCTTATAGAATTTGATTTTGATACATCAGAAAATGAAGCGATAGAAACGGTGAAAAAGATAAAATCTGAGGGTTATGTACCGATAGTTGCACACCCTGAACGTTACGGCTTTGTTTTTGAAAATCCTGTGTCGATCAAAAAAATATGTTCTTCAGGCGGTTTGATTCAGCTCAATTCAGGTAGCATAAAGGGAAGTTTCGGTCAATACGTGCAGAAGCTGGCAGGTGCTGTGCTTAAAAGCGGTGTCGCACATTTTGTAGCGAGTGATGCCCACAGTCAGTTCAGCAGGACCCCTGATATTACTGAGGCACACGAGATTGTGTGTAACGGATTTTCGTACGATTATGCAAAGCTTCTTTTTGAAAATAATCCGCTCAGAGTGATAAACGATGAGGAAATATGGTGATAAATTATGATTAAATTACTTCAGAAAATTACAGTTGCGTTGTTTGTGCTAACTTTAGTTGCGTTTATAGTTTTTTCTGTGATAGAGAAGGTAACTACAGACACTACTCTTCCTGAGATTACCGTTGACTCCGAAGTGCTTGAAATCAGTGTCAAGGATAAAAAGAGCGATTTGCTCAAGGGTGTTACGGCAACGGACGGAAAAGACGGAGATATTACGGACAAGGTATGTGTAGAGTATGTTTCCAAGTTTATCGAGCCGGGCGTCTGCACTGTTACATATGCGGTTACAGACTCTGACAAGCACGTTGCAAAGAAGACAAGAACACTTCGCTATACTGACTATACCACCCCTGAGTTTTATATGAAACGTGCACTCGTTTACGGTGTGGGCGAAGCCCTCGACCTCAGAAGTGCGGTGGGCGCACGCGATTGCATTGACGGTGATATCAGTGATAAGGTAACGATACTTGCAACTGACTATGTGGAAAATACTGCAGGTGTCTTTACTGCTTCACTCTCGGTTACAAATAGTATGGGTGATTCAATTTACCTTGACGTTACGGTGCACGTAGAGGGCAATGAAACTATGGCTCCTGAGATTCAGCTTAAAAAGACTCTTATTTATATCAAGAAGGGCGAGACACCTGTTTTCGAAGATTATCTCGGAGACGTAACGGTAAACGGAGTGCTTATGAAGCCTTCAGATATTCAGCTTCTTATTTCCACTAACTTTGACCCTGAGCAGGAGGGTACGTATAACGTACATTACTATATTACAACTCAGGACGGCTATGAAGGCCATTCAATTCTTACTGTTGTTGTAGAGGAGTGATAAGGTATGAAGAAAAACAGGTCTTGGTTTACCCTGACTTTTGAATGGAACAGTCTTATAAAGGACCTTATCAGAAGCTCGTGGGCAATAATTCTTGTGGCTTTGATAGCCTGGATGGGTATCAAGGTTGTTGAAAAGAGTGTCTATACTCCTACATATACAAGCAGTGCGGTGCTCGTTGTCCGTTCCAAAATAGGCACATCGGGAGCTTACAGCAGTCTTTCTTCCTCTGCGGAAATGGCAAATATTTTTACCAATGTTTTTAAACAGAACTCGATGAAAAAGCTGGCTGCTGAAAATCTCGGCTTGGAAAAATTTGACGGTACAGTAACAACAAGCGTTACTGACTCAACAAACCTTCTGAACATATCGGTTAAGGCGGAAGACCCCGAGCTTGCATTTAACCTCCTTACTTCAATATTGGAGGTTTATCCCGAGGTTTCTGACGAGGTCTTTACTGACGCGGTTATCGATATTCTTTCAGAACCTAAAATGCCTACGTCACCGTCAAACTCAATTCTTACCAAGTACAGAAATTACATTATTCTTCTTGCAATGGTGATGGAAGCGGGTATGATTGTACTGCTTTCATTGATGAGAGAAACTGTTAAAGAAGAAAAAGGATTTTCTGACAAAATTGACTCCAAGCTCATCGGAATTGTTTCGCACGAGCGTCCTCATCTCTCTCTTAAGGAGAGGATAAGAGGTAAGAAACGTGCTCTGCTTATTAACGATGCTTATTCAAGTTTACGATTTACTGAAGATTATCAGAAGATTGCTACTAAGCTTGAGTATCTTAACAAAAACCGTGATGAGAAGGTACTGACGGTTACGAGCATTGCGGAAAATGAAGGTAAGTCTACTATCGCAGTAAACCTTGCTCTCGCACTGTCAGGCAGAGGATATAAGGTTGCTCTTGTCGACCTTGACGTCAGAAAGCCGTCAATCTATAAGATTTTTGATTTTTACGATGAGATAAATGATGAGTTTACCGATGTTCTTTCAAATAAAATCGACATCAGCTCTTTTAAATTTTTCAGATACAGAAAAAGTGAACTTGTTATAGCCTTTAATAAAAAGAGCCACGAAGACTCAACAGAGCTTTTCAAAGGAGAGTCTTTCAAAGAGTGCATTAATTCTTTGCGAGAAAGTATGGATTTCATTATCATCGATACTCCACCGGCATCTGTTTCAGCCGATGCTGTGACAGTTGCATCATATTCGGACAGCACTTTACTTATTGTCAGAACCGACTGTGTACCCGTCAGAGATATCAACGATGCAATTCTTACTTTCTCAGATGCAGGCTGTAAGATTGAGGGATGTATTCTCAATAACGTTTATAAGCCGTTCACTTTGTTTGGTCAGATGGGCGCTGACGAAAGAGGATACCACGGATATGCCAATTATTACGGCTATTCGAAATACAGTAAACCGGTTGCGGCTGAGAAAATTACCGATGAGGGATTTTCACCTGACTCTCTTGAGAGCCTGAACCGTAATGATAGGAATTGATAAAATGAGTAAGAACACAATTAAAAACGAAAATACTGAATCTACGGTAGAAATCAGGGTTTTGCTCAGTGACATCTGGCGTGGAATTATTAAATTCGGCTGGATTGCCGTTGCTCTTGCTGTTCTGCTGGGTGGAGTGCAGTTTTACAGAACACGTATACGATATGTGCCGGTGTACACAGTGTCGGCAACATTTACGGTTCACACGGAAAACGCTGTGCTTCAGGGTGATAATGGCGTGTCGGCATATTCTTTCTATTATGATCGCGACACCGCGGACCAGCTTGCGACTGTATTTCCGAGAGTTGTTGGTAATAAAATTGTACAGAATCAGGTTTGTTCAGATCTTGATGTGCCTGTAATGCCCGCAACTGTTACGGCAACCTGTGTGCAGGGAACTAATATGGTTACTCTTACGGCAATGGGTGAGGATCCTCAGCTGACTTATGACACACTGCTCTCTGTCATTGACAACTACTCTTCTGTTGCAGACTACATCATAGGAAGAACAAAGCTTGTTATGATCAATGACCCTGTTGTGCCGCAGAATCCTTCAAACACGTCAGACTGGATTTCTTCAGTATCTACAGCAGCGCTGATAGGTTTATTGCTTGGCCTCGGCTGGATAATGGTATATGCAATACTCAGAAAGACTATCCGTACAAAGGATGATATACGCAACATTCTCAATCAGCATTGTATCGGAATGGTGCCGCAGGTTGTATTTAAAAAATACAGACGAGAAATTGATAAGAGCATTATTCTGACAAACCCTCTCATAGGCAACGATTTTCTTGAATCCTTGAGACTTCTCCGTGGATCTGTTACGGGGCTTCTCAAAAACGGCGAGAAGTCTGTGATGATCACAAGTACTGCTCCCGACGAAGGAAAGACAGTGGTGGCACTCAACCTTGCAGCGATTCTTGCGAGAGACGGTAAGAAGGTTCTGGTAATTGACGCTGATATGAGAAACTCGGGAATTCAGCAGGTTCTCGAATCTGAAACATTTACAAAAAATAAGAAGAAGTCAAATGAGTATTTCAAGGTTGAAACAGTAAAAAATCTTGAATTTGACTTGCTTACATTCAAAGATAACGTTGAAGGCGTACAGAAGATAAGACGCAGTCCTGAAATAAAATCTTCTTTGTTTGCTTTGAGGGATGATTACGATATAATACTTGTAGATACTCCGCCCTGTGGAATTATATCCGATGCGACGGTTATTGCACGTGATGTAGATGCTGTAATTTATGTCATTCGTCAGGACGCTGTTATGCAGGCAACAATCAGAACGGGCATCAACTCTCTTCTGGAATCAGAAGCAAACTTCATCGGCTGTATCCTCAATGGCGCAGCAGGTGGTATAGGTGGCTACGGTAGCTATTATAAATACGGTGGATATTACAGGTATTACCGTTACGGCTACTCTTCAAGATACGGTTACTATTCAAAAAAAGGCAGGAAATCAGGTAAAAGAAACCATTCTGAAAAGAACGCTGACTATAAAATCAAAAAGTAATGAAAGTGAGATGATACGATGAAAAAGCCGGGCGAATATGCAGTACTCTTCCGTTCTATGACAAAAGAATGGAAATGGCTTCTTCGCTATATTTCAAAGTATCGTCTGCAGATCTTTCTTTATATTGTGATCGGAATACTGAGTACATTGATGGGGCTTGGTGCAAGTGTTGCATCAAAGTATCTTATCGACTCAGTCGTAACTCACAATAATGACACTATAGTCAAAAGTGCCTGTATGGCAATAGGCTTTGCACTCACGCAGATTCTCATAAGCTCCGCAACGTCACGTGTTGCAACTGTTGTTGGTACAAAGGTCAGTAACGAAATCCGAAGCAACGTGTATGAACACATAGTTTTTTCACGTTGGGAGGATATAAACAGATATCATTCGGGTGATCTGCTCAACCGAATCGAAGGCGATGTCGGTGCAATTTCGAGCAGCATAGTTTCGTTTATTCCGGGTATTTTTACTCGTCTTACACAGTTTATCGGCTGTCTTGCTGTTGTGCTTTATTATGATCCGATAATGGCGCTGTTTGCTTTTATGAGTACGCCTTTTCTTGCGTTGACATCACGCATTTCTGCGAAAATGATGCGCAAATACAACAAGGAAAGCCGTGAAATGAACGGAAAAATTCTTTCGTTTTATTCGGAATCAATTCAGAATTTGCAGACTCTTAAGGCGTTTGATATAACAAAACGCTATGTTAACCAGCTTAAGGATTATCTCTTTGCATACAGAAAGTTAAGGCTCGATCACGGAAAGTTTTCTCTTTTTATGACAATGGGACTTTCAGTTATTGGCTTGATTGTTTCATACTCCTGCTATGGGTGGGGTGTATGGCGCCTCTGGCAGGGTGCGATAACTTATGGCACGATGACTCTGTTTCTGCAGATTTCAGGTCAGCTTACATCTTCGTTTTCAGCGCTCGTTTCACTTATGCCGACAGCAATTTCGATTGCAACTGCAGCAGGCAGAATTATGGAAATAACCGATCTTCCTGTTGAAGGTCATGAGGATGACCCTGAAGCTGAGAAAATGGCTGATTCGGCACACAAAAACGGTATTTCGCTCGTGTGCGATAAGCTCACATATACATATCCCGACGGAGACACTCCGGTTGTAAGGGATATTTCGTTTTTTGTCAATCCCGGTGAAACTATAGCTCTCATAGGTCCGTCGGGCGAGGGCAAAACAACGATCCTCAGATTGATTCTCGGACTCGTTGAGCCTGACAACGGAAAAATGACAATGAAAACCTGTGACAGCGAGGAGATAAAGATCTCAGAAAGCACTCGCAGATTCTGCTCATATGTTCCGCAGGGAAATGCAGTGTTCTCGGGTTGCATAGCTGATAATCTTCGCATTGTCAGACCTGAAGCGACTGATGAAGAGCTTGTAACTGCGCTTAAAACGGCAGATGCATGGAGCTTTGTTGAAAAGCTTCCAGAGGGAATTAATACTCAGATAAGCGAGAAGGGAACTAACTTCTCTGAGGGACAGATTCAGCGAATTTCTATTGCAAGGGCGTTGCTCAGAGAGGCGCCTGTGCTTGTTATGGACGAAGCGACGAGTGCTCTTGACGCTCAGACTGAAGAGACTGTGCTTGCCAATATTATGAAATCTTATCCTAATCGCACTTGTGTCATTACTACTCACAGACCGAGTATGCTTCAGTACTGTGACAGGGTATACAGGGTCGATGAGGACGGCAATTTACAGCAACAGAATTAAGAACTTTAAATGCACTGTAAAACGCAGTGCATTTTTGCTTTTTTATCGAAGTTTTTTGCCCGGTAACCGAATTAAATTTATCACAAAATATTGATTTATCAGTAGTTTTGTGATAAAATTTATCAGATAGTAGGGTAATGGGCATTTTTTTACGGAGGCACGAAAATGTATAAATTAAAAGATGGTTTTATCGTCAGAAAAATAGGCGATCAGATTATGGCTGTTCCTGTCGGCACAAGGACATCTGATATGCACGGAATGATAGTTCTCAGCGAAAGTGCAGAGCTTTTGTGGGGGGCACTTGAGAAAGGTGCAACCATTGATGAACTCGTGCAGATTCTTACCGATAACTACGAGGTTGATGCCTGTGTGGCACGTCAGGATGCAGAGTCTTTCCTCACAAAGCTTAAAGAGCAGGGGGCTCTCGATTGATCGATTGTCAGCACTTTGGCGACGGAACCTTAGAACGGCTCAATGTATGGGCGAAGCTTCATAAGGTGCCTCTTTACACTACCTTTGAACTCACACCGTTCTGTAATTTCCGCTGTGTGATGTGCTATATACGCCTTGAAAAAAATCAGGCAGAAAAGCAGGGTAAGATGCTTACAGCTGATGAATGGCTTGAGATTGCTAAGCAGGCCAAGCAGATGGGCACTCTTCACCTTTCTCTGACGGGCGGTGAACCGTTTACGCATCCTCAGTTCTGGGAAATATACAAGGAACTCAACAAAATGGGTTTTCTTGTTTCGATTCTTTCAAACGGCTCTCTCATTGATGAAGAAGCGATGGAGAACTTCAGAAAATACGGTATGCCGCATATGATTAAACTCACAGCATATGGTGCAAGTGATGAAACCTATAAAAAAACCTGTGGATCGGATGACGGTTTCACAAAGCTTTCAAAAGCGGTTGATCTGCTCAAAGGTGCGGGAGTACCTGTTACCATGACTTCAACCATTGTCCGTGAAAATGCAGATGACCTGCAGAAAATTTATCGTTTTGCGGCATCAAAGGGTGTGAAAATGCGTCATACAATTACTGTGATGAAATCATCGCGAGGAGCAGTAAATACAGCTGAAACATCACGTTTCGAATTTGCGGATTTTCCCGATGAGGTTTCTCTCAAGGATTTGGAAGCCAGCAAGTTTCCTCCGCTTGATTCACCATTTGCCTGGTGTGCAAGTTACCTCAGCACTATGTGGGTGACCTGGAACGGCAATCTTCAGCTTTGCTCATCTCTTACTCATCCTCATATCAGCTATTCGGGTGACCTGAAAAATGATTTTTCCCGCCTTAATGAGGAGCTTGGAAAGGTTAAAAGCCCTGCTGAGTGCAAAGATTGCGAATGGGCTGAATTTTGCCAACGCTGTCCCGGTGCACTTTGCGCCGAAAGCGGACACCCTGAAAAAATAAGCAAGGACTTCTGCCGTATGGCAGAACGATTGTCAGAATTATACAATATCAAAAAGAAGGAGATTTGATATGAAAAAGAAATATGTAGTACCCGAAAGTAAGCTTATCGCTATAAATATCGAAGAAAGCATCGCTGTTTCGGGAGGTGTGGACGAAGTCGGAGGTATGGCTGTTATTCAGTTTACCGAAATGCTTGACGGATGCAGAAAGTACTATACAGGACTTGCAGAGGTTAAGACAAGCGGAACAGACTTCCTTGATTATTATGATGATCTTATGTATCAGGTTGAAACACACGGACTTTTCGAAGCTTATTTCCGGTGCTTCCGTCGTAAATAAAGCATATGATACGTATAGCAGATTTGCTTGTCGACTGGCAGGATGACCGTATTGATTTTGTGAAAAACTTTGTGACAGATGCCAAGGGTGAAGCTGTCATAAAAGTCAATTTTACAAGTGATATGCCTGAATGTCACGGCATACAGTATATGACAGAAATTTCAGAACATTTTCTTCGCACTGCTGCGGGAGATTTTCTTACGGCAAATACAGATTGGAGCGACGTTACTTCGTATTTCCTTCCGAAATCCAACTGTGAGTATGCCTTACCGCTTGCGGCATTGTGCTCAAAGTTTTCGTTTTTTAACGCGTTGTTACTTCACGCTTCCTTTGTGGATTACTCAGGCTCAGGTGTTCTTTTCACAGGCCCATCAGGTGTCGGTAAGACGACACAGGCGCGCTTATGGGAAAAATATCTTGATGCCCGAATAGTTAACGGCGACAAGGCTTTTGTGCGTAATACAGACAAAGGGCTCTTTGCCTATGGTTCTCCGTGGAAGGGATCTTCCGAATACTGTCTTGATAGCAAGGCACCGCTGAAGGCGATTGTCATTCTCAGACAGGCGAAGTACAATAAAATTTCAAAGCTTGATTCTGTTGCCGCTGAAAGCCTTATGCCTCACGTGTTTTTTCCTTATTGGGATGAAAAATGCCTCAGCAGATCACTTGAAACTTTTGATAAGCTTGTGCGTAATGTACCTGTTTATCTGCTTGAATGTAAACCTGACGAAGAAGCTGTAAGACTGACATCTGAGGCTGTTTTTGGGTGAAATATGGAAAAGTTAAACTGTTCAGGTTCTGAAATCTGTGCAATGGTGGAAGAACTGATAAAAGAAGATTCACTGGTTCCTCTCTATGTTTCAGGAAGCAGTATGAACCCTTTCCTTGTCAGCCGCAGAGATATTGTATGGCTGAAAAAATGTGAATATAAAAGCCTGAAAAAGGGCGACATTATACTTTTTAAACGAAGAGATTCGTCTCTTGTGCTTCACAGAGTGAAAAAAATCCGTGAGGATACGAGTATGGTTGTTTGCGGTGATGCTCAGACTCAGACTGAAATCGTGGACAGATGTCAGCTTGTTGCCAAAGTCACCGAAATCGAACGCAAAGGTGTAAAGCGATATGCAGACTCGCTCTACTGGCGTTTTATACGTACGATGTGGTCGCTTCTTACTCCTTTGAGACCGCTGATAATGAGAGTATGGTTCAAAGTAAGAAGGATTAAAAATAAAAAATAACGGAGTTATTTGTATGCAACAGTCGGGAGAAATATTGATGCAACTCATCAGAAACGAAGTGTGTGGCTTGCCGTTACATTTTGCAGATGATGTGCAGATTTCAGACAAATGTCTGGCGGAGCTTCTCATTTTAGCGAGAAAGCACGATGTTTCTCATCTTGTAGCATCAGCTCTGATAAAAAATGAGCTTCTTAATGAAAGCTCACTTGCAGGAGTTTTAAAGGACGAGCTTTACACGGCAATTTTTAAGTATGAAAAAACAGCTGCTGTGTTCAATGAAGTTTCTTCCGCTTTTGACTCTGAAAGCATTCAGTACATTCCTCTTAAGGGGATGGTGATACGTGATTGTTATCCGCAACCCTGGATGCGGACAAGCAGGGATATAGATATACTTGTCAGAAAAGAAGACCTTAATTCAGCAGTCAACTTGATTTGTGAAAAATGCGAATGTACCGTTTTTAACTCAGGCGAGCATGACATCACGCTCAGGTCATCCGACGGAATTTTCGTTGAAATACATTTCAGTCTTCTTGGTAATAAAAAATCCCCACTTTATTCGGAGATACTTGAAAAAGTGTGGGAAACCGCGAAACACATTGAAGGATGCAGATACTCTCTTGATGAAAAGACAGCGTATTATTATCACATTCTTCATATGGCAAAGCATTTCAGAATAGGCGGCTGCGGTCTGAGACCTTTTCTTGACCTGTGGCTTATTGATAAACAGCGTTTATTTGCTGATAACGAGGTTTTGCCATTGCTTGAAAAAAGCAATCTGCTTTTGTTTTATAATAATGCTGAAAAACTCAGCAAAGTGTGGTTTGATTCTGAATCGCACGACGAAACAACCCTTGCGATGCAGGAGTTTATCATTGAAGGCGGAAGCTTCGGCTCTGCTAAAACGAGAATAGCTTCTCAGCAACATAATTCAGGCGGAAAGCTGCAATACATTATTTCAAGGCTATTCATTCCGATTAAAGAGCTTAAAACTGAGTATCCTGTGCTCAGAAAGTGCATTGTTTTTTTGCCTTTCTTCATCATTTACAGATGGCTTTCGTTACTCTTCGGAAGGAAGAAGCATCTTCGTAAAACACAACTTAAAAATGCAAACAATGTGTCACAAGAACACATTAATGATATAAATCTTTTATTTGAAAGAGTTGGATTATAAATGAGAAAATCGTCAAACAGTTTTATGAAAAGCTCAGTTATCAGAGTCTGCAAGTTTGCGCATATTCTTTTAACTATAGCTATGTACAGCTTCTGTCTGTACCATTACAATGCGGCACATAACGGTCACGATATGGGTCACACACGAATGAATATTTTTGTGGTTCTTTACACTGTTATACTTTGTTTCACACTCAGAACATACAAATCATATAATTTCGGAAACACAAGCACGGCTATGCTGATTTATTCGCAGTCGCTGTCCGTGTTAGCGTCAGGCGGAGTTTTCTACGTGGTGCTTGTTATTGCCAATTCAAAGCTTTTCACACCCGTACCGTTGTTACTTCTTCTTGTAGCACAGATTATTCTTAATACGGTCTGGTCTTTTATAGGCAATAAGCTTTATTTCAATCTCAATAAGCCTAAAAAAGCAGTTGTTTTTTATAAAGGCAAATCAGAGCTTCTTCGTTTGCGTGACATTATTGAAAATAATAAAACATTCAGTGTGTCAGAAATCGTCGAAGTCAGAGATGAGTGTTTTGAAGATCTGATCGGTTATTTTGATAAAAATGAAATGGCATTTGTTGCAGGACTTGAGCAGGATCTTCGCAATGAAATTATCGAGTACTGTGTTAAAAATTCCGTTCACTGTTATGTTGTTCCGGTTATCGGCGATATTATTATGATGGGTTCAAGCCATCTTGATGTTTACAGCGTTCCTGTTTTCGACATTTCAAGACGTGAGATAAATATCGAATATGCAGTTGTAAAACGAGCAATTGACATCATCTGCTCTCTTGCGGCTATTGTGTTACTCAGCCCTGCGATGCTTATTACGGCAATTGCAATTAAACTTTACGACAGAGGTCCTGCACTTTACAAGCAGGTTCGTCTTACAAAGGACGGCAGGGAGTTTAAAATCCTCAAGTTCAGAAGTATGAAGGTCAATGCTGAAAGTGACGGTGTTGCACGTCTTGCGACTGATAATGATGACAGAATCACACCTGTCGGTAAGATCATCAGAGCAATCCGTTTTGACGAGCTTCCGCAGCTTTTCAATATTCTCAAAGGCGATATGACAATCGTTGGTCCGAGACCCGAGCGTCCCGAAATCGCCGCACAGTACGAAGAGGTGCTTCCGGAGTTTGCACTTCGCCTTCAGGTAAAAGCAGGTCTTACCGGTTTTGCGCAGGTCTACGGTAAATATAATACTGAACCGTATGATAAGCTGCAGATGGATCTTATGTATGTTAATAAGATGTCATTTATTGAAGATGTAAAGCTTATATTTGCTACAGTTAAGATACTTTTCCTCAAAGAAAGTACACAGGGCACAGCAGAAGGTCAGACAACAGCCCTCGTTAAGGAAGAGGAAGAAAAAATCTGATTTGAACTTTAGGAGGAGAAAAAATGCATAAGCTCATAATTACAGCTGATGATTATGGAATGTGTGAGGATGTCAACAGAGCAATCGAAGCGTGTGTTGCGTCGGGCGTTGTCTTGTCAACCAATGTGATGACAAATATGCCTTGCTGTGAAGCAGCTGCTACTCTGAAGGAAAAGTTTCCTTCACTTTCTGTAGGTCTTCATTATAATTTGTCAGCAGGCGCTCCGTTATCTCCGGCAGATAAAGTTCGCAGTCTTATTGACAGTGAAGGAAGATTTCTTTCTTATAATAAAATCAGAGAAGCGTGTAAAAACAAAAGCTACGATTACTCGCAGATTAAAACAGAGTTAGAGGCGCAATACAAGCGCTATCTTGAAATATGTGGCGAACCGGATTATTGGAACACACACCAGAATGTACATGTTTATCCGGGGCTTTACGATTTATTCAGAGACGTTTCTTTAGATTTTGGTATAAAGAAAATGCGTTCCCACCAAAGAATCTTTGTACCTTCTTCAACAGGTAAGTCTGACAAAAGCTTAAAGTGGACACTTACAAATCCGTTCAAAAAGATTATGCTTAATAAATGGCAGGAAGGCTCAAAACAGTTGGGTGTTGATTCGCCCGATGGAATTCTTGTAAGAATGAATGATAAGGATAAGCTTAACATTCCGTATTTGTTAAGTAATATCCGTTGGAAAGACAATGATCTTGTAGAACTGATTATTCATCCGTCAGTTTCGGCGGAAGGTGAGTTCTTTGGTAAGGTTACGAAAGAACGTGTAAGAGAATATGAAGTTTTTTCTGATAAATCAGTTTTAAAAACAGCAGAAGAAAATAAAATCAGCATTGTAAATTTTGAGTTAATCTGATTCAGATTGATTAAGAGGAGACAGTATGAACATTCTTGTTCTGACAAATTTATATCCGTATGAAAAGGATGACAATCCTGATATCACAAAGGTTGTGTCTTATTTTGCCCGTGAATGGGTGAAGCAGGGGCATAATGTTGTGGCTGTTATCAGCTCGTCGTCTTTTCCTTCACTTTACTATAAGGTGGGCAAGTACGCTCAGAAATTTATTTCCGAGCACTACGTTATAGCTGCTGCACCGAATCAGCTCTGGACAGAAGAATTCGAGTTTGATGACTGCGGTGTAAAGGCGATAAATATGCCGATGCAGAAGGTTGTACCTAAAGGTAAATATCTTGATGTGCAGTTCAGAAAACAGGTTGAAAAGATCAAAACAAAACTTGCCGGGATGAATTTTGTTCCTGACGTCATTACGGGACACTGGGCAAATCCTCAGATACGTCTTGTGTCTGACCTTGCGAAGTATTACAACGTAAAAAGTGCGATTGTGCTTCATTCTGATCACACTAAGGCTTTGTGCGAAAGATATAAAGTCAATGACTATATGGATAAAATCGATCACTTTGGTTTCAGGTCAAAGACAGCACTGGAAATCGCTTCAGGTCATCTTGATTTTAAAAATGAACCGTTTATCTGCTATTCAGGTGTGCCTGAAAAATTCCTTTCATACAGCATTGACGTGAGCGAAAAGGATTTTGATTCTCAGAAGCTTACAATGATTACTGCAGGCAGACTCATTGAATGTAAAAATATAAATTCAGTAATCGATGCAGCTGACAAGGTGCTTAAAGATACTGATTTTGAATACATAGTAGCGGGCGAAGGACCGCTTATGCAACCGCTTAAGGAACAGGCTGAATCCTGCGGTCTCAGCGATAAAATCAACTTCCTTGGTCAGATTGACCGTGAAGTGCTTCAGCGTAAAATGGCTGAAAGTCAGCTTTATGTTATGATCAGCCACGATACATTCGGTCTTGTTTATATCGAGGCTATGCTTCAGGGCTGTATCGTAATTGCATCAAGAGGCGGCGGCATTGACGGTGTTGTTGTCGACGGAGTGAACGGTTTCCTTTGCGAAGAGGGTAATGCTGAAGAGCTCGCACAGGTAATCGAAAAAATCCGTGCGCTTTCACCAGAAGAAAAGAGAAAAATTGCGTCAAATGCAATCGAAACAGCCAAGAACTTTTCAGAAGCAAAAATGTCAAAACAGTATCTCGAAAACATTTTGAAGTAAACCGGAGGAAAAATGGACACTAAGAAGAAAAAGATACTTTTTATCAACAGATATTTTCACGTCGGCGGAATTCAGTCATCACTTATAAATATGGCTAACGCTTTGTGCGAAAATTATGATATTGAAATGCTTGTTTTTCATCCCGAAGGAGTTCTCAAGGATAGACTGGACCCGAGAATTAAAGTTTTAAAGCCTTCATGGGCTTTGAAAGCTATGGGTTTATCACCAAAAGAAGCCTTGAAAACAGGAAATCTGCTGATCTTTTTATTCAGAGTTTTAGGTTCATTATGGGCAAGAGTGTTTGATAACAGATTGCCGATTTACATTGCAACAAAAGTGCAGAAGAAGCTTACGGGATACGACCTCGCCGTAGCCTTCCGTGCTGAAACGAGAAAAAATGTTATTACATCGGGGTATGCGCGAATCCTTGACCGCTGTGTCGAAGCAAAGCATAAAGCTGTCTGGATTCATTATGATGCAAGTGCACTTAACAGCAGTAGGGATTTTAACAGAAAGTATTATAAAAATATAGATAAAATTGTTGGTGTTTCTGAGTCTGTAATGACTGCTTTTAAAGAGGTTAATCGCACTTTGTCAGATAAAATGGATTATTGCTACAATTTTCTCAATTATGATGATATACTCCGAAAGAGCGAAGCTAAACAGGATATAGAATACCCTGAAGGTAAATTTATATGCTTTTCAGCGTGCAGATTAAGCCACGAAAAGGGTATCAACAGAGCTTTGGATGCGATGATGCCTGTTTTGAAAAATCATAAAGATGTAATGTGGTATATTGCAGGTGACGGACCGGAACGAGAAAATATTGAGTCCGCAATAAAAGAGAACAGCCTTGAAGAGCAGATAGTACTTCTCGGCAATCAGAAAAACCCGTATAATTATATGGAAAATGCCGACCTTTACCTGAGCACTTCTTTTCAGGAAGCTGCACCTATGGTATATATGGAGGCAAAAGCGCTCCACGTTCCTGTTTTTACAACGAGAACACTTTCATCAGAAGAAATGCTCAGAGACGGAGCTGAAGATTTTATTTGCGAAAACTCAGTAGAGGGTATACGTGCAAAGTTTGCAGAGCTTATGGATAATCGCGAAGCTGTGTATGATGCAAAAAACCATATGTCAGGTTACCGTGGGAATAATGATGAGTCTATGAAAAAGATTACTTCTTGGTTAAACGAGGTTTAAAATGAAAATAAAAAAATAATCGGATATTTACTATATAATTTGATAGCGAAGCATTTGCCTGTTTCTAATTCGAAAATCAAATTGTTTCAAAAACAACTCAGAGCTTTTTGCGGAAAACTGATGTTGGCAGAATGCGGAAAAAAAGTCAATATTGAAAAAGGTGCAGATTTTTCCACAAAAGTTAAGCTTGGAGATTATTCAGGTATTGGTGTTAATGCCAGAATCGGTGGAAAGTGTACAATCGGAAAGTATGTAATGATGGCTCCGAATTGCACAATTTATTCAAGAAATCATAAGTTTTCAGATCTCGATAAGCCTATGTGTGAGCAGGGCTATTCAGAGGATAAAGAGGTTATTATAGGCGATGATGTGTGGATAGGCGGTAACGTCACAATTCTTCCGGGCGTGAAAATAGGAAGTCATTCATCATCGGTGCGTGTTCAGTTGTTACAAAAGATGTACCTGAGTATGCAATAGTGGCAGGCAACCCTGCAACAGTTAAAAAATACAGAAAATAACGACGAGGTTTTTAACGGAGTGGATTTTATGAAAGATAAAAAAGTTTATATTTTGATGTTCACTCTGTTAGGAAGTTTACTGATAGGTCATATCATTAATTCTTCGATATTAGTTTTGATATCTGCTGTATTTGTTTATGGTTCAATCTTAGTATGCAATATGCGAGATTCTACAGCATTATTGTTTTTCTTTTCGCCCTTTTCTTATATTTTCGCGTATAAACAGTACAGTCTGTGTATTTTTTTGGTAGTCGCATATATTTTAAAAAGTGTTTCAAAAGGTAAAATACATAGAACCGCTTTTTATACTATATTTTTATTAGCGTATTGTCTTATTTTTGCTGATTATGAACTTGGAAATGTAAAATTAGGTACGATGATTCCCCCTATATTGATTTCTGTTTTGATATTTGTTTCTGAAGAAACAGACCAAGAAGATTATCCTCGGTTAATTAATTTTTTTAAGATTGGTTTTATTTTCTCGGCAATTGTTGGTTTCTTTAAAAATGAAATACCATCAATTGCAAGGTTGTTTGACTCTGACTTTGTTAACGATTCAGGAGCAGTTGATTCTAATGTTTTGGAACGTTTTTCAGGTTTAACATATGATCCCAACTTCTTTACAGTGGTTAGCTGTGTTCTAATAGCCATTATACTGTTTACAACGGATAAGTTTAAACTGAAGGATATGGTGCAGTTAGTTTTTCTGATTATTATGGGATTTTTTACATTCAGTAAGAGTTATTTGTTGATACTTTTAATTATAGCTGTGCTTTATATATTAAATAGAAGTCATTATGTAGGTCGAAATATAGCTATTCTTATAGGTTTAATTGCAACAATAGTACTAGTTGAGAATTTTAATAATTTAGATGTGGTTTCTGTTGTTATTGGTAGATTTGAATCAACGGCCGAAAGTGGCGATTTAACTACAGGAAGACTTAGTTTGTGGAAGGAATATATCATTTATATTCTTGACAGAAGCAAAGTATGGTTCTTTGGTGAAGGGTTTAATGCATTGGCTGTTAATGTAAAAGCTGTGCACAATTCTTATATAGACTTTGTATATCGTTTTGGATTGATTGGCACATCTTTATGGATTATATATTTTGTGTTGTGTTATTATACAATCAAAAAGAAGCATAAAAATAATAGTCGTTTAACTACCAAGTTGCCGTTATTAGTTTGTCTTATTGGATTTATGTTTTTGAGTGCTTATCATTTCCAACAGTTATGGTGTTGTATTTGCTTATCTTTCTTCGCAATGTATATTCCAGAGGAGAATAATGAAAAATGCCTGAATTAAGTATAATCGTTCCGATCTATAATGGTGAGGAATATCTCGAAAAGTGCATAGACAGTATTCTTACACAGAGCTACAAGGATTTCGAACTCATCCTCGTGGATGACGGAAGTACGGATGCTTCGCTCAGTATATGTGAGCGTTATGCTGAAGCTGACAGCAGGGTGGTTGTTTATCATAAGGAAAACGGTGGCCTTGTTGCCGCAAGAAAAAGCGGTCTGTCTTTGGCAAAGGGTGAGTACATAGGCTTCGTTGACTGTGACGATTATATAGATGATGATATGTATTCAAATTTGATGCAACATGCTGTTGATAATGGTTCTGACATTGTTGCCAGTGGAATTATTTATGATAATGTTTTTTCTCGAAAAGAAAGTTTAAATTGCATAAAAAAAGGCTCATATGATAAAAAGCTTATTAAAGATGAAATTATTCCTAAGATGCTGATATATTCCGGATTTGTTAATTATGGTATCATCCCTGGAGTTGTTACTAAAGTATTTAAACGTTCCGTTCTCGAAAAAGCTTTGCCGAATGTTGATGATGACATCACAATAGGTGAGGACGTCGCAATAACGGCGTACAGTATTATGAACTGTAATTCGCTTTCAGTTATAGACTCCGCTTCATACCACTACATTCAGTATGAAAACTCAATGGTAAGAGTATTTAACCCGAAAAGAATCGAAAAGATAGAAAAACTCTACGAGTGTATTTCAAAAATCGACTGCGAAGCATATCAGAAGCAGGTGACACTTTATATGTGTTATCTTATTTTCAATGCTGTTGCGGCTTGTGTCAAAAAAAGTAATTATTCAAAAAAGGAAGCGAAAGCTGCCGTTAAAAGTATTCTTGAACGTGACTTATCAAAAAAAGTGTTCAGTCAGGCAGATTTTTCTTATTTGTCTTTTAAAAATAAAATAAAAATAATTTTAATGAAGCATAATCTTATAAGCTTATTGATGATGCTTCTGTAGGTGAAGTCTTATGGCGAAGATTAATATCACACAGATTCAGAAAATTGAAAACGAAATGCTCAGGGAGACGATAAAAATCCTGGGCAGAAACGGCATCACTTTCTATATGTGCTGCGGAAGTGTCCTTGGCACAGTCAGACACGGCGGTCCTATTCCTTGGGATACGGATATGGATATTCTCATTCCGTTCAATATGCTTGAAAAGGCACGAAACTGCCTTGAATCAGAGCTCAGCGACTGTTTCTGTATAGATGATCTGAAAAACAACAGTAAATATACTAATCTTTTCCCGAGAGTTGCGATGCCTCACACTTCTTCAAATACCTTGCACATTGACCTGTTTCCCCTTATGGGTCTGCCTGATGACAAGGATGAACAGCTTAAAATATGTAAGATGCTCGGCAAAAGACAGAAGACTTTTATCCGCTACAAGCGTATGAGAGAGGTCGTGTCTAATCCGAATGCGATAAAGCTTTTTATAGCAAGAATGATTGAAATTTTTTGTTCTCCTTTCTCCAAAAAGGAGCTGACACGTCAGTATCATAAAATCCTCGCAAAGTATCCGTATGACGAGGCAAACTATGCAATGAATGCCTGCGGTCATTACGGTGCTAAGAATATTTTCGAAAAAAGTGTTTTTGGTACTCCTGAGTGGAAGTCTTACTGCGACTTTGAAGTACCGGTTCCTGAAAAGTGGGATTTTTACCTCAGAAGATATTATAAAGAATATATGAATCTTCCTCCGCAGGAAGAGAGGGATCATTGGCTCTCATATGAGCTTGAAATCGACGATAAAGATTTTGAGAAAATCAAGGATGTAATTAAGTAATGAACAGAAGCAAAAAAGGTTTTCTGAATATGTCATCGCACCTGCTCGATCAGGCAGTTACTGCTATCTGTGGTTTCATAGTGCCGAAACTCGTGCTTGAAAGCTTCGGCTCTGAGGTCAACGGTATGGTTTCGTCGATCACTCAGTTTCTGGGTATAATCGCATTGATGGAATCGGGTTTCGGCAGTGTTGCTAAAACGGCCTTTTATAAACCTCTGGCATATAAGGATAAAGAGGGAATATCAGGTGTTTTCAACGCGACTGAATCTTTCTTCCGAAGGATAGCACTGATCTTTGCAGGATACTGCATATTGCTCGCAGTTGTCTTTCCTTTCATAAAAGAGAGCAGTTTTGATTATATTTTTGTATCATCACTGGTTCTTATTTTAGGAATAAAGTCATTTATGCAGTATTATTTCGGTGTTTCATACACACTGATGTTCAATGCTGACCAATGTGGATATGTCAGCGGATTTTTACAGGTTATTGCGATTATTCTGAATGCTGTTATCACGGTTATACTGCTGAATCTTGGTGCAGGCGTTCACGTCGTAAAGTTTGTAAGTGCTTTTGTGTTCATAATCAAACCGTTTGTGATGAATTTCTACGGTAGGAAAAAATATGAAATCAATCGTAAACTTCCAAAAGATAAAACAAGTCTTTCACAGAAGTGGGATAATCTTGGTCAAAGCATAGCTTTGTATATCCACACAAAAACTGATTCAATTCTGATAACTGTCTTTCTTAATTTTGCAGAGGTTTCGGTTTATTCAGTTTATTCTCTCGTTACGACGAGTCTTTCAGCAATTATTACGAGCATCTCAACAGGTTTTGTTGCCGGACTTGGAAATATGTATGCTAAAGGTGAAAAAGAAAACTTCGATAAGGTTTTCAGTTTGTACGAGTTTGTAAATACAACAATAACGTTCCTTTTTTATACAATAGCGTTTATTGTTGTGCTTCCGTTTGTTAAGGTTTATACAGCGAATATTACAGATGTGGATTACATCAGACCATTATTTGCAGGGATTATCATTGTTGCAGAGTTGCTGTATTGTCTCAGACTTCCGTATTACTATATGATAACAAATGCACGTCATTTCAAACAGATTAAAAAAGGTGCATATGTTGAAGCAGGGCTCAATATAGTTTTGTCTTTGATTCTTATTAATTTCATGGGAATCACAGGTCTTGTGATAGGCACAAGCGTCGCAATGCTGCTCAGAACAACACAGATTGTTCTTTATTGCTCGAAGCATATTATCAAGCGTAGTCCCTTTGCGGCTCTCAAGCGTGTTGCTATAAATCTTGCAGGCTCGGCTGCATCGGTTGCGGTATCAAAACTCATCTCTTTTGATGTTGCCGGTTTCTTTGATCTGTTTATATATGCCGTGATCATTGGTTCGATTTCACTTGCGTTCCTCGGCTTATTTAATCTTATTTTCTTTACCTCAGATGTGAAATTAATGTTTAAAAAAGTCAGAAGCGTTGTCAGGAGATAGGTATGAATTTTATTAAACTTGCATCAGAATCAGATTGTTGTTAAAAAGCAAGTAATGGGGTTAAAAGTTATGAAAGAAAAAATAATCGGCTACACGACGGGTGTATTTGATATGTTTCATATCGGACATCTTAATATCCTTAAAAATGCAAAGGCGCGCTGTGATTATCTTATCGTAGGTGTGTCTACGGATGATGTTGTTGAAACATATAAAAAGCATCGTCCGATAGTTCCTTTTGAAGAACGTGTTGAGATCGTTTCTGCTATCAAGTATGTTGATGAAGTGGTTCCGCAGACTTCGATGGATAAAATGGAAGCTTATAAAAAGCTTAAGTTTGATGTCCTCTTTCACGGAAGTGACTGGAAGGGCAGCGATATGTATAATAAAATTATTGAGGAGTTCTCCGAGATTGGTGTAACGGTTGAGTTTTTGCCGCATACAGAAGGCACAAGCTCAACAATGCTCAGAGAAAAATTACTTGATAAATAAAGTTTATCTGCTACATTTAAGG
This sequence comes from Acutalibacteraceae bacterium, assembly GCA_036309125.1. Taxonomy (GTDB): domain Bacteria; phylum Bacillota; class Clostridia; order Oscillospirales; family Acutalibacteraceae; genus CAG-488. The sequence continues at coordinate 26,789 of JAXJUJ010000204.1, forward strand.
AGAAACCACAATGAATGCAGTTGAAAAATTTGAACAGATTTATAAAAAAACACCGCAGAATACGGCTTTTACTCCGTACCGTATCTGTCCTATAGGTGCTCACAGTGATCATCAGCTTGGCAAAATTACGGGTTTTGCCATAAATAAGGGCATTCACATCGCTTACGGTCCGAAGGAAAACGGTGTGGTTGAGATTCAGTCAATGCAGTTCCCGAAGCGTGCTCAGTGGCACGTAGAGGTCACACCTAGGACTAAGCAGAATGATTGGGCTGATCACCTCAGAGGCGCAACTATTGCTTTACACAAGCGTTATCCGCTTCGCCGTGGTCTTTGTGCCGTTATTGACGGCGAGCTTCCGATAGGAGGTCTTTCTTCTTCAGCCGCAGTAATAATTACCTTCATTTCTGCACTTTGCGCGATGAATGGTATCACACTTACTGCAGATGAGCTGATTACCGTTTCGAAGGAAGCGGAAAATAAATATGTTGGTGTTTCCTGCGGTAAGCTTGATCAGTCTTGCGAGGTATACTGCAAAAAAGATAATCTGCTTTATATGGATCTTCAGGATGACAGCTATGAGCTTATTCCTCAAAATCCCGATATGAAGCCGTACAAGATTGCGATTTTCTTCAGCGGTATTGAGAGAAGTCTTGCGGGTTCTGCTTTTAATATGCGTGTTGATGAATGCCGCAGTGCTGCTTACGCACTTAAAGCGTATGAGGGTATGGATTACGGCAAGTTTGAAGAAACAAATCTTCGCGACGTGCCGTATGAAGTATATCTTAAGCATAAAGATAAATTACCTGATAACTGGGCGAAGCGTGCAGAACACTGGTATACAGAGTTTTTCAGAGTTCAGCAGGGCGCAGAAGCCTGGAGAAGAGGGGATATTGAAGAATTCGGCAGACTTTCGTTCGAAAGCGGAAAATCTTCGATTTATAATTGGGAAACAGGCTCTCCTGAGCTTAAAGAGCTTTATGAAATTATGACCCGTACTCAAGGGATTTACGGCGGCAGATTTTCCGGTGCAGGTTTCAAGGGTTGCTGTATGGCATTGATTGATCCTGCATATGAGGAAAAAATCTTAGAAACCGTCGAAAGTGAGTATCTTAAAAAGTTCCCTGAACTTAAAGGGAAATACTCCGCACACATCTGCGAAAGTGCGGACGGAATACATCTTGATTGAGAGGAAATGCTATGAAATGTCTTATCCTTGCGGCAGGATATGCCACAAGACTTTACCCTTTGACCGAAAACTTTCCGAAACCTCTTCTGAAGGTAGGGGATAAAACAATCCTTGATTGGCTTGTTGATGATATCGACACAGCAGGTTTGGTCGATGAGTACATAGTTATTTCAAACCATAAATTTGCACATCATTTTGATGATTGGGCAAAAACAAAACAGCAGAAAATTACAGTTGTTGATGACGGTACAGATTCCAACGAAACACGTCTTGGTGCTGTGAAGGACATTCAATTTGCAATTGATTCTCTCAGACTCGATGACGATATGCTTGTCATCGCAGGTGATAATGTTCTTGATTTCAGCCTTACGAAGTTTATTGAATATGCAGAGAAAAAAGGCTGTTCATGCATTATGCGCTACTTTGAGCCTGAGTTTACAAAGCTTCTTAAATGTGGCGTTGTCACAATTGATGAAGAGGATAAAATTCTTGATATGACAGAGAAATCTCCTGAACCTGCGACAAACTGGTGCTGTCCTCCGTTTTATTACTATACGAAGGAAGATGCACGTCTTGTGCGCAAGGGAATTGAATGCGGATGTGCTACTGATGCACCTGGAAGCTATATTGCCTGGTTGTGTAAGCAGACAACTGTCTACGCTATGGAAATGCCAGGCAAACGCTACGATATAGGCAACCTCGAAAGCTATGAAAAGGTGAAGAGCGAGTATAAGGGTATTGAGCTTTAATTTCAGGAGGTGAAAAGTATGTTTAATCAGAGTGTATTTTCCTTTGCTTTGTGCGATAAAGAGGATAAAAATATTCAGAATCAGTTTTCGGTAAAAGAGAATATCGGCAGATACATACTTTTGGCTGACGGACAGACTCCCTTACAGCGTGCTGATTCTGGTGATCGCACTGTTATAATTTACGGCTATGCGGTGGACGTTTTTTCTGGCGAAAGCGAAAATCTTGCAGAATTATTACTTTCATCATCACACTCTGTAAATGATATTACAGAACGTGAGCGTAAGTTTGGCGGCAAATATCTTATTTTCTATGCTGATAAAAATGAATGCTTCTGCCTTGGTGATGCAACGTGCAGTGTGCCTCTTTTCTATACATTGGGATTAAAGGGTATTAAGTGCTGCAGTAATCCTGAAATGATAATTTCAAATTATGACCTGAAGCCTGACAAATACCTTCAGAGCGTACGTGACAGCGGTCCTATCAATCAGGCGATGCCTTTTGACGTAACACCGTATAAAGAAATAAAACAGCTTATTCCTAACCACTATGTTGATTTTTCTGAAGGTAAGGCAGTCAGATTTGTTAATTCAAAAGCAAAGCAAAAACGAATTTCTCCTGCGAAGGCAGCAGAAATTACTGCACCGATGATTGAAAAACTCGCAGAGTTTTACTTAAGCAAATTCAACATTTACTGTCCGCTTACTTCCGGCAGAGACAGCCGTGTTGTCTATGCTTATCTTAAGAAAATCAATCCTGATGTCGAGTCATATACAATATGGCACGACAGATTCAATAAGGATGACCAGGATTGGCAGACACCGCTCAAACTTTCAGAACTTACAGCTTCGGAGCATAAGCAGCTTTACAAAGAGGAAATAACACCTCAAATCAAAGCTTATATGGATGATATATTAGGCGTTGACGGATATCCGCAGGATGCTTTTGTGCTGGCTGTTACGGTCAATAAGCATTTCGCTGACAGTGCGACTGTTGAGGGTGATATCATCGGTCAGGTCGGCAAGTGTTCACTTCACAGAAATATACCGCAGCTCCTTGCCACTCCTGCATATTTCAGATGTAAGCTTCATAATTACAGTTCAGCAGCAAAAGATTTGCTCGGCCAGTGGCTGAAAGAAATAAAACGGTCTGACGAGAAAGTAAATCCCTTTGATTTATTTTCGATTGAAAACAGACTTGGTGTCTGGGCATCGCACACGCATCTTATCCGTAATGTAATGGGTCAGATGTATATAAATATCTTCAATTCAAGAAGCATTATTTACACGTGGACAGCTGTGAACAGGGCAGAACGAATGAAGTCGGCGATTCACGTTGCACTGATTGAGCTGAAATATCCCGAGCTTCTTCAGGTGCCTTTTGAGCAGGATAAGAGCGGACTCGTTGCTTTTGCAAAATCAAACTCTTTTGTGTTTTATTTTGCTTCATTTGCAAAGTATTTCGTACAGAAAATCAAATTTAATAAGAATAAAAAGTAAAAAACAAGGTGCTGTGAGTTTTCACAACACCTTGTTCGTTTGTATTATAATCTCCAGTATAAATAACCGTTGTTTTCGAAATCTTTTCTGTTGAAAAGACCTTTGATATCAAGAAGAATTTTCTGTCCGTCAGCGTAGAACGCATCAATATCTTCGCAGGAAAGAGTTTTGAATTCGTTATGCGCAACAGCAAGAACAATTGCATCCATATCCTTCACTTCAGACATATCAGCAAGCTTGATTCCGTAAATTCTTTCAGCTTCTTCTGCATCTGCCTGAGGATCGGCAATAATGGGAGAGATTCCGTATTCTATGAGCTCATTAATGATATCAACAACTCTTGTGTTTCTTGTATCGGGACAGTTTTCCTTGAATGTGAATCCGAGAATTGCAACACGTGCGTGTTTTACGTTTTTGTCAGCTGCAATAAGGTTTTTGACCACATTCTCAGCAACATATTTACCCATAGCGTTATTAACACGTCTACCTGCCGAAATAATCTGACTTGTATAACCGAGCATTTCAGCCTTGTATGTAAGATAGTAGGGGTCAACACCGATGCAATGACCGCCGACAAGTCCGGGGTAGAAGTGAAGGAAATTCCATTTGGTACCTGCAGCCTTAAGCACAGACTGAGTGTCAATTCCCATTTTGTTAAAGATCATTGAAAGCTCATTCATAAAGGCGATATTGATGTCACGCTGACTGTTTTCAATTACCTTTGCTGCTTCGGCAACCTTTATGCTTTCTGCACGGTGCACGCCTGCTTCAACTACAAGCTCATAAACCTTTGCGACGGTATCCAGGGTTTCGTCATCCATACCTGAAACGATTTTTACTATTGTTTCGAGTCGATGTACCTTGTCACCGGGATTGATTCTTTCGGGTGAATAGCCGATTTTGAAATCAACACCACACTTGAGACCTGATTCCTCCTCGAGAATGGGAACGCAGACGTCTTCAGTAACTCCGGGATAAACAGTAGACTCAAAGACAACTACTGAACCCTCAGTGAGATTTCTGCCGAGGATGCGACTTGCGCCCTCAACGGGAGCAAGGTCGGGTGTATGATCACCATTGATAGGTGTGGGAACAGCGACGATATGAAATTTTGCTTCGCGCAACTTGGCTTCGTCTGCTGTGAATTCTACGGTTGTTTCTCTGATTGCATCGTCACCTACTTCGAGAGTGGGGTCGATACCTTTTTTGTAAAGCTCGATTTTCTTTTCGTTGAGGTCATAACCGATAACATCGACTTTTTTGGCGAAAGCGACGGCGATCGGCATTCCGACATAACCGAGACCGACAAGCGAAAGCTTTTCTTCTTTTGCAATCAGCCTTTCATAAAGTGTTGAAAAATCATTTTTAGTTTCCATAAGTATTACCTGCCTGTTTGATATTGAACGTCAATGATTTTCCGGGTGATGCTGAACTGTTAAACATCCGGATCGTTTTATATAGTTATAATACTATAAAAGCATTATAAAATCAACAAAAAAGTGCAGATATATTACAAAATATCCGCACTTTTTCTTTATGGTCATATTTCTTTATACGAAACTGAGATGTTATTTTTTATAAAAACGTGGTGCAGTAAGAAGACCTGAGCTTTTAAGCATATAAACGTAAGTCCAGTCTTCATCTTCGGTGTACCAACCATCCGGGCCGAACCAGGTGCGTCTGCCATCGCACATATGAAGTGAGCCGAATGTGTTGATTCTGCTCAGTGATACAACAAGGTCAAGTGTGTGTTCGCCTTCAGAAAGCTTTCCGAGATCTACGGAATACGGAGACAATGAAAGGTTTGCGATTCTCTTACCGTCAAGCTCAGCACAAACACACGGAGCAGCATAAAGTCCCAGACAGAGTTTTGTGTCCTTTCCACCTTCAATCTTAAATCTGTAGGTCATAACACCACCGTAGAAGGGGAGGCCCTGCTTTGTGATATCGCCGAAGTGAATCTTATTCTGCGGTGCAGTAATTCTGACTGATGTTCCTTTCACGTCAACACCGAAATCACCGAGTATAAACATATTTTCAACATTGGAAACAACAGTAAACGGCTTGGTAACAATAACTGTATTTTCGCCCTTATTGATTTTACCGATGCTGACCTTTGTGATGGAGAAGTCAACATAATAACCCTGAGAAATCTTTTCTATCTTATTTCCGTTGAAGATGATTTCGCTTTCATCAAAGTCTTCAAGAGCGAGCATCGCATTTTCAACTTCGATATCAGAAACGAAAGTCATCTTTGTTGTAATTGTGTTTTTGGGCTCAATCTTACCTAAAACCCATGGCTGAACGCCGTGGATGCTGTCTGTTGAGAATCCGAGAGATTCTTTTGCCTTGACACAAAGACGGAGAGTTTCTTCTTTTTCCTGCCATTCGCCGTCATCAATTTTCCACTCAGCCATATCAAGAACGCAAACGTTAGGCTCATCAAGGATGATTTCCATATCGTCTGCAAGGTATTCGGGCTCAAGTTTCTCGTCGGATGAAATGTAATCAGATTCAGCCTTACCGGGCTCGAGTCTGAGAAGGATGCTTGACTGTGAATAGCACTCCCAGTTGATAAGTGTGTCGCCGTTGTAATATGAAGCAGGATAATCCGAAATATCGCCTGAGAGAGAATCCATAAGTACAGGCTTGAATTCACCCTTGATTCTGATAGTGTAGCTTTCTTTTTCGTCGATAGCAGATCTCAGAGTGTCCTTAACGTGACAGATGAAAAGATTCTTTCCGTCGCCGTCGTTTCTGAGCTGATACATAAGATTGTTAGAAGGATTACCGCGTCTGTCACGGATTTCAATTGTACGGTACGCCTTGAGCGATTCGTAAAGTCGGGATTTACTCCAACTGATATGCTCGCATTTCTGCGCGAGAGCTGCAGGTTCACCTGATTCTACAGCATCTACCAGAGTCGGGATTTCACCCATAATAATTACCTTGCCGCCATTGTTTGTGAATTCATTGAGAGCATCAAGAGTTGTCTTACGGATTGTTTCACAGGCAGGGACGATGACTACGTCGTAATCCATTTTACCAACCTTGAATGTTTTGTCAGCACCGCCGAACTGGTCTTTAAGCAAGGATTCGCAGATGAAATCAAAGTCGAGTGTACCGTAGAGAAGCCATTCTGTAACCTGTCTGAATCTTTCGTCAAGCTCTTCTCTGACGACACCTGTCTTGTCATTAGGACCGTAATGAATCCAGTATGATTCAACAGGATGGATAACACCGATTTTAACGTCCGCAGCACCTCTTGTGAGCATTGTATTTACTCTCGCGAAATGGTTTTCGATGAAAGAATACTCTTTGTACCACGAGGACTGATGACCGATTGAAGCAGGGTAGTCACGCTTAGCTTCACCACGCATTGATACCCAGTAAAGGTGAGGAACACGTACGGTTACACCGAGTGCGGCCTGCCAGTCACCCTGAAGCTTATGGCCTCTGAAGTCGAAATCCCAGTTTGTAACACCGTAAAGCTCACTGAGAACGCCGGGATATCCGAACTGATGAGTGGCACTTGCTGCCTGCTTTACAGTTGTGAATTCCCTTGAGTCGCAGAGCATATCAACTCCGGGAAGGCTGAAAGAACGATAAGCTCTCATTGCTTCACCGATAGCGCAGGTTTGGCTTTCAAGAGTGGGCTCTTCCATCATATGACCTGTGAGCAGAATATTATTTTTGTCACACCATGCGCCTACGTTATCGCAGAAAGCTTCTGCAAATCTTTCGGTAGCGTGGTCGTGATAACGATGCCTTGTGAGATAACAGCCTTCTTTTTTCTCCCAGACGAGTTCAGGGAGAGTGTCAAAGAAATCGACACCATATGTATTTTTATAAGTTTCGGCAAAGTCAGTTGTAAACGGAAATTTAGAATTGTTTTCATCCAATGAGATGTCCATACAGGATTTACGGTAAACCTGAGGCTCATCAGTGAAAATTGCAGGAACAGCAGCTCCGAAATCTTCGCCTACAACTTCCTTGTATCTTTCATGGGTTGTCTGAATGAAGTCATCGATTGCCGACTTTGAAAGTGTGTCAACGTAGGTTTCATTATTGTACCAAGGAGAGCTTTCTTCTGTTTCGAGGAATGCATACCATGCTTTATTTTCGGCATCATCGTTTTCACCGATTTTCTTGTATGAAATAAGGTAGCCTTCAGTATCGAGCTCTATGTCATATTTTGCGAGGAAGGGCCCCTTTGCTGTTGAAGGATCAAATGTGCCGAGGAGATATTTCTGTCTGTTTTCGTATTTCTTCGTGACAAGACCGCCTGCAGAGCCTGAGGGCCACTTATCCTCGTCGTAAAGCCATGAAAGCATATTTTCTTTTTTTGCTTTTTCGGTACATCCCTTGATGTTTGCCATATATGCATCTGAAAGATATTCGGTGGACTGTCCTACACGTGTGTGCATATGGAAACCGCCCATACCCATTTCTTTCATAAAATCTATTTCTTTTTTTAGCTCATCCAACTTAAGGTCACAGTTCCAGGCCCAGAAGGGTGTGCAACGATATTCTGATGTCGGGTTTTTAAAAAGCTCTTCGTTAAGAACTTTATCTTGATTTTTTGGATAAAGCATGCTTTTGCCTCCTTAATTGTATTAGATAAAGTATATCAAAATTTAACCTCAAAAACAATAATCGACACTTTATTTTAACCCGATGTGAGGTAAAATTTCAGTGCCGATATTTGTATGATATTGCTATAAAAAGCCACATTTCAGGCAGTGCCGGAAATGTGACTTTGTCACAGATTAATTATTAAAAAGCGGTTATAATAAAGACACAAAGAAAAGAAAGGATGTGAAGCTGATGTCAGCTATCAATGTTAATAAAAATAATTTTAATGAAATCTTGCAAAGTGAGAAAAAAGTTTTGCTTGACTTTTATGCAGATTGGTGCGGACCGTGCCGTATGGTTTTGCCCTTAATTGAACAGCTTGCAGATGAAAATCCTCAGTATATTATAGGTAAGGTCAACATAGACGATGAACCTGAACTTGCACAGAAATTTGAAGTTTTTAGTGTCCCGACGCTCGTTGTTCTTGAAAACGGCAAAGTTGTGAATCAGTCATCAGGTGCAAGACCTAAAAATCAGATTCTTGAACTTTTAGAGGGCTAATTCTCTCAGACGGGATTTGTTGATTATACGGACGCCTTTTCGTGAGCTTTCAACAATTCCTTCATTTGCAAAATATTTCAACATTCTTGAAACAACCTCACGGGCAGATCCGATGTATTTGGCAATCTGCTCGTGAGTCAGTTCTATGACGTCAGAGCTGATTCTTGCAGATTCGTCAAGGAGAAAGATAGCAAGACGCTTGTCAAGACTCATAAACAGTATCTGCTGCATTATCCACATAACATCGGAAAATCTTGCCACTGCGGTTTCGAGTGCGAAAATTTTAATCGACGGTGTTTTTTCGGATACCTGAGCAAAAGCATGACCGTTTATAACAAAACATTCACAATTTTCTTCTGCATCGATAAATACGTCAAATGTTATAGCCTGCAAAACGCATGATGCACCAAGCATACACATATCACCTTTATGCAGTCTGTAAAGAGTGATATCCTTGCCTTCGTCAGACATAATGTAAACTCTCAGGCTGCCCGAACGTACAAGGAAAATGCCACCGCATTCATTACCGTCGTGTATGGTAGTTCCCTTTTTATAAGACACGGTATGTGTGTTATCGCAGATGAATTTTTTGTCTTCATCAGAAATCAGTCCGCTGAACAAGGCGATGTTTTTAAATTCTTTTTCAATATCGTTACAGTTCATATACTCACCTTAAATAATTATAGTTTCTCCGCAGGAGAGGTAGTGGATATTCTTTATGATGTTTTTCATATATTCATACTGCTGAACACCTGTACAGTGGCAGGTGTAAAAGTCAGTGTTGAATCCGTCAAGAAATTTTGCATATTCAGACAAATTTTCATCGATCTCAAGCTTTGAATAGTGAAAACCTCCGACGAGCACGTCAGGACAGAACCATTCGGTAATATCCATAATCCCCTTATGAGAACAACCGCTGACAAGAATATTTTTGCCGTTTTCTTTAATAAGCATGTATTGTTCGTGCCTGAAGTCGTCCGACACAAACTGCCCGTCAACCTCCATATTCAGACCGAAGCTGCCGAGGTAGTGTTTTCTTTTTCTTTCATTGCATGAAAAAAGAGAAATGTTATCGTTGATTCTGAGTTCATCTTCCGTAAATATCAAACGATTGTTTTCTTTAAGTGAAATGTCAAGACCTATGTATTTTTCAGTGCCGTTGTAATGGGACTCAAATGCGTATCTGCTTAAATATACAGGTGCGGTTTCGTTGATCTCGAGAAACTTTTTCATTCCACCGCCGTGGTCATAATGCCCGTGAGAAAGTACGGCAAAGTCAACGGTTTTCAGGTCGATCCCGAGCTTTTGTGCGTTTTCGTAAAACAGCTCGGTCTGTCCCATATCAAAGAGGATTTTTAATTCTTGTGTTTCAATAAAAAGCGAAAGTCCGTGTTCGCAAGCTAAATTTTCGTTTTTGCAGGTGTTTTCAGCAAGACAAGTTATTTTCATAAGTTTACCTCGTAGTTTTTTATAACAGGATTATACTTTTGTTTTGCAAAAGTGTCAATATTAAGAAGGTTTTGTGATTGGGTCACGGAAAATTGTTGAAAGATGCATTATACTGTAATCAGAAAATAACAGGAGGGTCGTACATGAAAAAGGTTTATGATGTAATCGTAATAGGCGGTGGCCCGGGTGGATATACAGCGGCACTGTATGCGGCAAGAGCAGGACTTGATACTCTTGTAATCGAAAAGCTTTCGGTCGGCGGGCAAATGGCTCTTACAGATACAATCGATAACTATCCCGGTTTTGAAGAAGGGATAGACGGTATCAGCCTGGGCTTTAAAATGCAGCAGGGTGCAGAAAAGTTCGGCGTAAAGACAGAGTATGATGAAGTCGTCAGTGTCAGCCTTGACGGGAAAGTCAAAACAATTACTGGAGCGTCGGGGGAGTACAGATCAAAAACGGTCATCATAGCAACGGGAGCCGGTCCGCGTGAGCTTGGTATAGAAAAAGAAAAGGAACTGACGGGGAAAGGTGTTCATTACTGCGCCC
>JAXJUJ010000205.1:0-19436 GCA_036309125.1 Acutalibacteraceae bacterium
GAGATGAACAGACACCGAAAAAACATTGATAAATCAAGCTTTTTCGAAGAAAAATACTTGTGCTCCAAAACCGCGTGCCGAGGGTTCAAGTCCTTCTGCCCCTGCCATAAACAAAGAAACCACCCAGTAGGGTGGTTTCTTGTTTATGGAAAAGTGTATAATAAAGAAGGACTTGAACCCCAAGGGGGTGAGGAGCGTGAAGAAAACAGTTCGGTGAACTGTTTTTAGCTCCGAAGTCCGAGTCGGGTGCTGTTGCGAAGCAACGGCCGATGAGGATGCAGCCCGTGAAACGGGCGTGTCCTTCTGCCCCTGCCACAATATAAGCCTTGAAACTACGCGGTTTCAAGGCTTTTTCTTTTTTTATCAACAAATAAAGTTGATTCGTTTCTATTCGTGTTTAGTTGTATCAAAACGGTTTTACTTGAGCGTCATTCTGCCGTCACGTCGTCTTCGGCGACGGCGACGACGGACAGGGACAAAGTTATTGTAATTGTATCTCAAAAAACAAAAAAGTAATATTAAGTGTCATTTTGAAGTGCTGTGTCGACTTTTTTGCATATACAAATATATATTATCATCTTGAATTTATATATGAAAGGTGATGCTATATGACATTTATAATGACAATGTCATTTGTTATGGCAAAAACAAGGTGGTATTATGTCGATGAACCATAGCTTTCTTGAAGGAGCGGACAAGCTGATGTTGAAAAATGACCTCGGTGGGTTGAATGGAGTATACAAAGAACTTGCCGATGAAATTGGATTAGAAAACACATTAGTTGTATATAATATGTTTCGCGGTATGCAAGTATCATTTCCAAGCAGATTATTTTCAACAGATTATATCCACAGCATGATTATTTATGAGTACAATGGAACCAATGTGTCACAGCTTGCACAAAAATATAATTATTCTGAAAGAAGCATATGGAGAATTTTGAAATCCAAAGATTAGGAGCGATATTATGGGATTCGGAAAATTCAAAGAAAAGTTAGAGAAGAGCTATGGACGCTTTTTATCTGATTATGAAAAAGCAGCGGAGAAAGTTGCAAATGAAAATCCTGATTCAATGAAAGCGGCCGAAATTTCATTGAATGCTAGCTTGAAGAAGGCTGAATATGATAATAAGCACAAATAAAGATTTAAAAACATAATTATGTGTGATATGGGAGACGTTTATGAACGATTTATATGTATCAATTACGCCAACTTTTGTACATGACGAAAACGAATTAAGAGATGCACTTAAACGAGATTGCAGATCGATTATTGTTAATAACCGATCTTTATTTGACAAGCTTGAAAAAAAGCTTGTTGGAACTAAAGCTGTCAAAGTTGGAAAGAAAATCGGAAATGTAGGAACGGTTGCGGCTGTTTTATTTGGAGGTATTGCAACAATTGGAGCTGTTGCTGCGGGAAATATAATTGTTCATCTTCTGGATAAATTTAAAAATTATGACACGTATATTGATTATACAAGCCATAGAATACTATTTCTTATAAAAGATACAGGTAGCTCAGTGGATATTGGTAGCGAAGCAAAATCAATCATTGAGAAAAGCACAAGGCAAATTAATGAATTTGTTATCTGCAGAATGTTATTGAAATCGTGACGTATTTTACGTGATTTTTCTACAAACTCTGACTGCTTGGCATAGCTTATGTATTCTTCCTCTACCTGCAGCTCTTTGATCTTTACCTCTTTTTCGGTTTCTTTGTCCGCAGGGATTCTTTTATATTCTTTCGAAAGGAAGATTTCGAGTATTGCCATACCTGCCAGACCGACACAGTAAATGCTGATTGTGACAGGGTTTTTCACAAAAGAAACATTTACAAAAGGTATGAGTATATAGATCAGAATGTTGACAACCAAAAAAGCGTTGACGAGCAAAAGGTTAAGCTTATGGTTTTTCATAATATTCCTCCTTTGGTCAGAAAGTACTTTTTCTGAAAATCTTTCTTGTAACTACGGCTGATTTTTACGACGGTATCATCGTTCAGGGTTACGTTGCTTTCAAAGTCTGTGTCATTTACGTAATTCATATTGACGATATAGCTCTGATGAGTACGTGTGAAGTTTTCGGGCAGAGAGTCTTCAATGTCACCCAGTTTGCCGTAAAAGTCAAAAGATCCGTCAGTGCAGTGTACTACAACGATACGTTTGAAGCTTTCGAAAAATACAATCTTATTGAACGGAATTTCAGCTTTGAGCTTTTTGCTGATTAATGAAAACTTCTTGTTATCAGTGCTCAGGCTGTCAGCAATGCTTTTGATGTGAAAGAGTAAAACGTCGATATTTATAGGCTTGTGGAGAAAGGCGAAAGGTTTTACCTTCATAAACATCGCCTCATAGTAGTCGTCATACCCGGATATGAAAATTGTTTTTATATCCGGGTATTTCTGTTCTAACAAAAAAGCGTAGTCGATTCCGTTTTTCTCCTGAAGCCTGATGTCCAGAATGGCGAGTTCAAAATGTTCGGACGGGTCTGAATTTTTTATGATACGGTCAATATCCTCTGTTTTTGAAAAGCTGAAAAATTTATGTTCAGCGCCAATCTTTTGCTGCAGTTCGTTATTGAAAAAGTCGAGAAATATCTCATCATCATCGCAAATCAATATATTCAAAACAACACCTCCTGCAAAAAATTACATTTCACAACCGAAAGTTACAACTCGGTTTAATTCGTTTTTTTATAGTGTTATTATAGCATAAAAAGTGCAACTTTTCAAATTTTATCGACACAACGTTGTCGATGTACGGCAACAGTTATATCTTATATTCTTATAGTTCATATACCTATTTTCAGAGTTTATGGTCTTTGCGTGTTCAAGAATGTAAAATATAATTTAAGAAAATTTTGGATGTGGTTTTTTGATAGGGAAGAGACAGCCGGATTACGAAAAAATCGGCAAAGCGATAAAAAAGAAAAGAGAAGAAAAAGGATATACTCAGGAAAAGTTGGCTGAGCTTACGGGACTGTCTGTCGCGCATATCAGCAATGTTGAGAATGCACACACAAAAGTCAGCCTGGCGACTCTTATTCTGATAGCGAATGAGCTTGATTCGTCATTGGATGAGCTGACCCAAAGCAGCCTGAATGTATACAAGCTTCCGGATGACTGTAAGTATTCAGAAATCAGGAAAGCTGCAATAATCGAAGACGTGGTTCTTGTGCTGGAGAAATCACTGAAAAGTAATCTTGATATATAAAAATTTTCAGGGGGAATTAATTATGCTTAAAAAATGTATACTGTGGATTACAGTAATTGCGATGCTGTTTTCATTTATGGTGTGTGGCGTAGCGGCAAATACTGCATCGGTTTACGGTGACAGTGTCAGCTGTGATGCGGGAGAGGTCATTTCGATCCCTGTGTACATAAAGGATAATCCCGGGGTTATGGGATTCAGGATAACGATTGATTACCCGTCGCAGGCTTTTGAAAGTCCGAAAGTCATAAAAGGTACGGTGACACAGAAAGGAAGCTTCAATGACAGCATAAAGTCGACGACAAACGGAAGCTTTGATGTCCTTTGGTCAAATACGGAAAATGTAAAAACTGACGGAACTCTTTTTACAGTTGAGTTAAAGGTAAAGGATAACGCGGCGACAAACAAATACAGCGTAGGAATTTCCTACGATCAGGCAGATACCTTCAATGAAAAGTGGCAGGATGTAAAGCTCAGCTGTACGGATGTAGAGGTGACAGTAGGAGATTATGTCGAGCCGGAAACACCTGAAGAGCCGACAACGAGCTTCTGGGACAGCATAGTAGCTTTTTTTGAATGGTTATTCGCAATAGTAGCAGGCTGGTTTGCATAAAGGAGTTATCTAAATGAAAAATATTAAAAAATTTTTAGCATCGTTTATGGTGGCTGTTATGGTGCTGACCGCATCGCCGTTGAGTGGATTCGTGGGATTGGAGCTGAATTCTGATTGGCTCGATTTCAACACCAAAGCGAGTGCTGCTACAGATTCAGGCACCTGTGGTGAAAACGTCAGCTGGTCATATGACACATCAACGTACACCTTAACCATTTCAGGTACAGGCGCGATGGATGATTACACTTTCTATGCTCCTCCGTGGGAAAGCTATAAGAATGACTTGAAAGCTATAGTTATAAATAACGGTGTTACAAGCATCGGTAAATATGCATTCACTTTTTGCGAAAGCCTTACAAGCGTAACAATCCCGGACAGCGTTACTACTATTGGTGACTATGCGTTTGGTTGGTGTACAAAGCTTACGAGTGTAAATGTTGGCAGAGGGATTTCTTCTCTTGGTGTAAAGACATTTTATGAATGCACCAACCTCACCCTCTACGGCTATAAAAACTCATACACAGAAACATACGCTGCGGAAAATGAAATAAATTTCGTTCCGTTCACCTCAAAGGTCACTTTTAATGCAAATGGTGGCACAACGGAAGCTGCATCGAAAGAAGTGTTCACTGATTCTGCACTCGGCGAATTGCCGACGGCACAGAAGTCTGACGGAGTGTTCCTCGGCTGGTACACGAAGCAGTCGGGTGGTGAACGTGTTACTGAAGAAATGGTTATAACTGAGGATTGCACACTGTATGCGCAGTGGGGAGACCCGATCACATCCGTTTCTCTTGTGATGCCGTCAGGTGTCAGTTACTATGTCGGTGATTCTCTCGAAGATGCAGGAATAAAGCTGAAGGTCACTTACTATGACGGTACTGTAAAGACTATCAGCAGTGGATTTTCATTGACGCCCAAGTCCTTAACAGCTTCGGGTATTCAGACTGTTACGGCTACGTACGGTAACCACTCCGCAACAGCAAAGATTACGGTTCAGGCTGTTTATCCCACAGCGGTTTCGGTTTATAAATTACCCGAAAAGACAACCTACCTTGTCGGTGAAGAATTCAACCCCAAGGGACTCAGACTGAAGGTTGTTTATAACAATTCAACGGAAAAAATCATTGATGATATGTCAGCGCTTGAGATAGTCTATGACTTTTCATCAGCAGGTGAAAGTATCGTTTATTTCGCTTACGAGGAAAACGGAATAACCGTCGCAGACTATTTTGATGTCTTTATCTATAAAAAACCGACGGTTTCGGCAGATTCAGTCAATGCTGTAGCGGGCGAAACTGTAACGGTGCCTGTCAGAATTTCAGGAAACTGCGGTCTGATGGGATATAACGTGTCCGTCAGGTATGACAGTGAGCTGTTGACTCCCGTGTCAGCGACACAGGGCAGCGCAATCAGCGGCGGACTTTTTGACAGCAGTATCGAAACCTCTCAGGACAATTCATTCAATGTCATCTGGAGTGGTTCTGAAAATGTAAAAAATAACGGAGTGCTTTTCAATCTCGTTTTTGAAGTCAATGAAAAAGCAGTAGGCGATACTTCTGTTGACCTTGACTTCGTTCAGGCAGATACCTTCAACGAAAGCTTTGATGACATTCAGCTGACGGTGAATGATGCGGTGATTTCGATAAGCAACCCTGCCTTTGAGGAAAATACGCTCCTCGTAATGCAGGATACCTCGGGCGAAGCGGGTGAAGTGATCACTCTGCCTGTTATACTGTCGAACTACACAGACGTAACGGCAACGACGGTGAAGCTTGAGTATGACAGTGAAAACTTCACTTTCGTAAATGCACAGTCAGAAACTCTCAGCGTAAAAGCTACTGACAAGGGCTCTTACGTTTTGATAAAGCTCAGCGGCATCAGCTCCTCTCTCAACGGAGCAGAGGTAATGCAGATTAACTTCAGGGCGAAGGAATACATCGAGGGCGAGTTTGATTTTGACCTGATGTATGATGAAACACTTGATACATACGCTCAGAAGGTTGTGTGCAACGGCTGTACGGCTACTCTGACCAATCCTTCGGCAGATGAAATGACATCTGTTTACAGTGAAAAGGTCAATGCGAAACTCGGCGAAAGGATTGTTGTTCCTGTCAGAATCCGTAATAACCACGGAATAATGGGTTACAGGATGATCATTGATTATGATTACGAAGCTATTGTTCCCGTAAGTGTAACCGCGGGAAGCAACTTCAGCGGAAACTTTGCAGAAAACTCAAGCAGTATTGCAGGAAGGATTTATGTAGTCTGGAATGCAAACTCTGAGGTTACTGTCGACGGAGATCTTTTCTATATCGAGTTTGAGGTTATGAAGCAGGGTGACACTACCGTCAGCGTTTCATACGTTCAGGAGGATACTTTCAATGAAGCGTGGGAGGACGTTGTCCTTGACTGTAAGGATATAGAGATTACTGTTCATCCTTCAGATCTGCTTTTTGCTAAGAACGGCACATCAGCAGTGGTTGATAAAACAAATAAATTCATCTACGGTCTTCCTGCAGGATGCACTTCACTGACATCATTTATCTCGGTTGCAGACGGTTACGCTTTTTCACTCAGCGGAAAAGTCGGAACGGGAGCTACGGTGAACGTAACGAAAAACGGTGAGGTAGCAGAAACCTATACGGTGATAATTTTCGGCGACGTAAACGGTGACGGCTGGTACGACGGAATGGACGCTGTTATCGTGTCCTGTATCGTCAACGGAATGCTTGAGCAGGCAGACGAGGCGATTATCTTTGCCGCGGACTGTAACCACGACGGAGAAGTCAGCGAAAAAGACGTTCTGATCCTTGAGCAGGCAGGTGTCCTGCTGATTGAGATAGATCAGACTCAGGATGCTCAGATGCTTGAGACACAGTCAGCTTACATCGACTATGTGGAGCTGATTGACCAGACGGTCGAAGTTGAAACGGAAGATAAAGCGGAAGAGAACCCTGAGAATGAAACAGAAACTGAACCCGAAACTGAAGAGATTTTTATAATAAAGCTTATTGAAAGTATTTTCGCTTGGATTATGAAACTGTTTTCAGCTTTTGAGTCTATAGTTTAAGGAGGTAACACAAATGAAAAAAGCTAAAAGATGGATTTCGGCTGTTTTGTGTGTGATAATGATGCTTACAGTCGTGCCGATGACCGACCTCGGAAATATCGGTCTTAAGGACATTTTCAGCACGGAAGCAAGCGCGGCGAATCTTGTTCCAGTAAAATTACAAGAGGTTGTCAAGTTGTTTCCAAATTATTCTTATTTTACTGTTAACGGTAAAGCCTGTACACATAGCACATGGCAGGGTTGTTATAATTGTCAGTATCCTAACGTAGTTAGAGTTCGATTAAAATATAACTGGAGCAATATGTATGGATCCGCCACTTGCTACGGTTTTGCTTGTTTTGTTACAAGATATATATTTGGTGTCGAGTGGGCACATAGCTATGCACGAACAACAGTTGGTACGGCATCTATAACTAATTATAATAATTGCAAAAATTTGATAGATCAGGCAGTTGTCGGAGATATTATTGAGTATGGAGGCAAGCATTGGGCCATATTTTTAGGAAAAAGCAGTAGCGGTTTTTATGTTTATGATGCCAATCAAGGAGATGGAGCAGTCCCGCAAGTAAGATACAACAAACATGTAACTTATTCAGGCATACAGAAATGGTATGGCAATATAAATATTACTTTATATAGAATGAATAATTATGCAACATTGTCAGGTGCAACTGTCACCAACAAACCTGCAACCAATATCACAAACAATGATGCAACTATCGGAATGTCAATTTCACCGAGTGTTACACCTACACAGTGGGGATTCTATTTCGGAACAAGTAAAAACGTAGCCAAGGATTCCTGGAGAGAGGTTAAGAGCAATGACTTTACCTGCAGTGTTGCAGCATACGCAGGCGAGCTTAAACCAGGCACTACTTATTATTACAGATTCAGCGCTTATATTGGTGGTAAATGGGTCGAGGCTAAAGATGTATATAGCTTTACTACAGCTAAGGTTGCACCCGGTGTGCCTTCATTGAGCATTGCAGATGATTCATCAAATATCGGTATCGGCGATGCACCGACGATTACGTGGAAGTCTGCTTCTGCGGCTGTAACCTACAGTGCTGTTCTCTACGATGATGACGGCAATACAGTTCAGAGAAAAGACAATATCGCAAAGTCTGCGACGAGCTTCACCTTTGACCCGATCAATGAGGAAGGCATTTATAAGGCTCACGTATTCGCTGTCAATTCAGCAGGTAAAACAGAAGGTCAGCCTGTCGCAACTATCGTTGTTCACCCTGACGTGACCGTAACCTTTGTCGATGCGGCTCCGTCGAGCTTTGCGGATTATGATCCGCAGGGCAATCAGACAGCAGAGGTGCTCAGAACGAAAACCGTTCATTACGGTGACAGCGTTGATGCACCTGCAATCCCGACACACGAGGGATATACCTTCACAGGCTGGTCAGAGGACTTCACAAAAGTCAGGGAAGATATGATTGTTACAGCAGAGTATAAGATCAATACTTACAACGTGACATTCCTTGACGAAAACGGCAAAGAAATCGAAACTCAGAAGGTTGACTATTACAGCACAGCGAAGGCTCCGTCATACACACCGATGAAGTCGGGTTACGTTTTCACAGGCTGGAGCCATTCTCTTGAAAAAATCAAGGGTGATATGAGGGTTACTGCAGTAACTAAGTGGTATAACGATAATTATTCCGTTTATCCAACTATCACAACAGCATCAAGAGACTCTGACAACAACGGCTATGACATCACCGTTTCGATAACCAACAACGAAACAAAGCTTTCAACAGGACGAATCGTTGTCGCGCTCAAAACGAGTGAAAACAAGCTTCTTACATCGACAGAGTCCGCCGCTTTCAGCATCAAGGCAGGCGCAGTCAAGAGCTTTGATATATTTGTTCCTTATGAAAACGCGGCAAAATATGCTTACGTTTATGTAGTAGACAATTATCATAATATGATCCCGATTTCACAGGAGGTTTCAAAGGAGGTCAACAACGGTCTTGCATGGACCTCGTGGTCGACTGAGAAGCCTGCGACAGGAACCTACGACGAGCTTGAATCAAGGGTAGAGTACAGATATAAAACACGCTCAACCACAACGTCTTATGATACCTCAATGGACGGATGGGTAAGAGATGACTACACACTTGTCAAGGCATCAAACGGAACTATTGATTATGTTTCTTCCTGGCCGAGCGGATTTAACGTAAATCACAATTTATATAAAACATACAACAAGACACCTAAAACTGCATCAGAAACAGATACAACCAAGACAACGGTTTCAACATCAACGATAGGTTATTTGTACTGGCATTGGACGTATGAGTTAAGCGGATCGCACTCTGAAGCTAACAGGCAGATTGTTGATAGTTACAACGAATGGATCACCAATGGTGGTAGAGCAACTGTGTTTGAAGCGTTTTTCAGTTCATCACCATTGAGCGTGCAGTCTGTGGGTTGCTACAAGGCAACAGGTCATAGCACATATACTTATTGGTGGCTGTCTTGGTCTGAGACAGATAACACTCAGCTTCCTGTAAAGCGTTGTACATACACAACCTACAACAAGCTTTATAATTACCACAAGATTTCAGACTTCAGCGAATGGCAGACAGAAATGCCGACAGACTACGAGGACGGCACACTTGAGACAAGAACTGTTTACAGATACCGTCCGAAGAATACAGCTCTTGAAGACACAAGCGGAAAGACAAGAACTGTTTCAGGCAAGCTTGACTCATCATATGCAAATCAGCAGCTGACACTTTATGTCTATAAGGTTGACGAGGCTTCTGACTATTCAAATGAATTCCTCGGTCAGACTACTGTCGCAGCAGACGGTTCATACAGCTTTACCTTCAAGCTCCGTGAAGAGCCGACAGTGAAGACAGGCGACTATACCGTAGCAATAGGTATTGAGGGTGCAAACTCTCTGATTTATCTTGATCCTATTGAAGCTCCCGTAAATACTTATACCGTACGTTTCTTTGACTCAGACGGAACTCTGATCAGCACTCAGACAGTTAAAGAAGGGGAAAATGCAGATCTTCCTGCAAAAGAACCCGCTAAGGAAGGCTACACCTTCCGTAAGTGGTCAGATTCAAACACAAATATCCGTTCAGACAAGGATATTTACGCTGAGTATAAGATAAATGAATATACGGTAGTGTTTGTTGACTGGGAGGCAAGAACAGTTAACGTTAAAAAGTTCGAACACGGCGCACCGCTTGTTGCTCCGAACTTTGAGATTCCTGCAGAGGGAATCAGCGTTGTCTGGGATAAGATTGCAGACGGCGTTAATACAGTTACTCAGGATATGATAGTCTGCACAGAATACTCAGAAAAGACATACAATGTAACCTTCTATGACTGGAATAATGAGGTTATTACAACACAGACAGTCAAACACGGCTTTGCTCCCGACGTTCCGACCCTTGATGAGGGAGATACATACATCTTCCTTGGTTGGCAGGACGTTGAAACAGGTACAATGCTTGAGGACTACGTTGTAAAATCAAGAATCAATGTCTGCCCGAAGTATGTGTTCACAGAGACCTGTGAGATGCCTGAAGCAGACGTTGAAAGCGGTGAATACACTTCAGCACAGACAGTGACACTCACCACTGCAACAGATAAGGCTGTTATTTACTACACTCTTGACGGTTCAGACCCGAAGGGTGAAAACGCAATCGAATACAAGAAGCCGATCGTTGTGAAGGATTACGCGCATCTTCGTTATTACGCTTGTGCACTTAATATGAATGACAGTATGGAGGACGAAAAACTCTACGTCATCAATCCCGAGGAAACAACAAGCGACTATATGCTTTACGAAGACCTTCCGTCTTACGTAGTTGAAAATGCATCAAAGTATAACGTTCAGCTTCACGAAGGCTATCAGTTCAAGGATACTGTTGAGGTTTCAGACTATGACGAATATATGAGCTATCTTGATGCAGGATGGGAGTATCAGAGCTCAGATTACACTGAGTGGTCAGCTCTTCAGGACGAGGAAATTGCGAAGAATGATCAGAAGCTTGACTTCCAGGTTGAAACAGTGATGACTGACTATGACGTGACGACAGCGTCATACAAGTACAGCCGATTCAGATATACTGTAGACGGTGCAGTGAAGTATTCTTCAGCAGCTGTTGACGGATTTGACGGCGAATGGGAATATGCAGAGGTTCCGCAGACTGAAGGCTATTCAGTTGCTTTTGAAAATGGTGCTCTTGCATTCAAGGCTCCTGACGGAACATTCTGGTACAACAGAACAACAGGCACACTTACACAGACTCTTCAGAAAAAGCAGTACCATTCACGCTATCTTGTAGTAACTCTTTACAAGTGGGCAGAGGATGTAAGCCTTGAACGTAACCCGGGCGAAACAAGAGAATACAGAGTTGTAAATCTCTTCACATACGATTACGAAAAGCATTATATTGTCAGCATAGCACCTGTAATGGACACTGCCTACAATAATGCAAAATCAATAATCGTTCCGGCAAATTCTCTTCTTACAGCGGATAATGCAGAGGAATTCTACGGCTACACATTCAGTAAATATTACAAGGATGTTGAAAAGAAAACTCCGTGGAATCTTTCAACTGATAAGGTGACAGGAAATATCACTGTTTATGCTGATTACACTCCTGTCAAGTTCAAGGTAACCTTCGCTTACCACGACGGTACGGAGATCACAACACAGCAGGTTGAGTATCTTAAAGCGGCAACACCTCCCGAAACAATTCCTCTTCCCGATGATTATATTTTCCTCGGATGGGATACGGATGAGTACGAGTGTGTTCAGGGCGATCTTATCGTTAAGGCGCGATATATCAGTGAGTCTGACTATACTACGGTCGCTATTGATAAGGTTGAGGCAAACCTCATCGCAGGTACTCAGGTAAAGCTTACGGCAGAGACAGCTGTAGGAGGAAAGGACCTCATCTGGACATCTTCGGACGAAGCAGTTGCTATCGTTGATGCAAACGGTATTGTAACAGGTGTTTCAGAGGGTGAGGCAGTGATTACCGTGACAGTAAGCGACTCAGGTGAAAAGGCAACGTGCAAGGTGAATGTCCTTAAAAATACGGACAGTCAGCTCTGCCTCGTAACCAACTCAAGCCTCGGCGTGGACGAAGACGGAAACATCAGAGGCATAAAGGTAAATGCAAATACAGTTTCAGAAGTGAAAAAGAACTTTGCAAATACTAATATCGTTTTCTACAACGCTGACGGTGAAGTCCTTTCAGACAGTGACCTTGTCGGCACAGATACTGAAATTAAGCTCGTCATAAACGGTGAAGTTGCCGACAGTGCATCTGTAGTTATGTCAGGTGACGTTACAGGCGACGGCAAGATAAATAACCGCGACGCAGCTATGATAACAAGATATCTTGTAGGCAAAGAGGTTATAACAGTCGGTCAGTTATACGCAATCGACGTTAACGGTGACGGTAACTTCAATAACCGCGATGCGGCTATGATTTCAAGATACCTTGTAGGGAAAGAAGTAATCATATAAAAACAGTAACAGCCTTGCTGATGCATCAGTGAGGCTGTTACTCAAGGGGAATTTTTATGAAAAAAGTGTTAGCTGTTTTTCTTTGTCTGGCTTCTCTTTTCTTCAGCACAACTGCTTATGCAGCACAAACGGCTGAAATTTATGCAGATGATATGGTTGTAAGCGAAGGAGAAACGATCATTTTTCCCGTGAACATTAAAAATAACAAGGGAATAATGGGCTTTAAACTCACATTTACCTATGATACAAGCTGCTTTAATGTAGTAACTGTTGACAGAGGAGAGCTTACTGAAAGCGGCAATTTTAACGATAACCTCAACAAGCAGAAGGGAACCTTTGATGTCATCTGGAATGACAGCGAGGAGCGCAAGGGCGACGAAAGCATTTTATTTCTGCAGGTTGAAGTGATAAAGCTTGAGGGTGGCAAAGAAATCGCTGTTTCATATTCAAAAGAAGACACCTTTAATGAAAGCTGGCAGGATGTTGATATAACCTGTACTCCGATAAGGTTTTTGCCTTCTGATACGAACACGACGAAAGTAACAACCACGACTCAGAGTACTCAGAAAAGCGAAGAAGAGAGTGACGAGGAAAGCAACGATTCAGCATATATAAAAACAGCTGTCGATGCAGCCAAAAAACAGGCGCAGATTGATAAGCTAAGCGACCTGACGGACGGGGAAAAGGATGCTTTTATAGAAAGCGTTAACTTCTACCTTTCTGCATTTACGGGAACAGTTGAAAATAATCTGGATACGATAGAAGAAATCCGTGAGAGCTACAATGAATCTCTTGCTGACCGTTTTATCCAAAGTGCGCTGGAGTGTATTGATACGGACGTGATTATCGAGGTGATCGAAAGTGTACTCGATGAAAAAGGCGTGAACTCGATCGGCAAAATATCTGAGGAGAATCAGAAGGCTTTTGCTGATGCGGTTTATCTGAAGCTGAAGGAAAAAAGCGAGGATATCTCTGTATTACCTGAAGATACGGCTGCTGCATATGATGCAGTTAAGTCCTTGTATGAGCAGGCAAAGCAGATAGAGTCACCGTTCAATTGGAAGCTTTTTGCGATTATTGCAGTTTCCGCAGTTGTTCTTATTGTAATTACTATAGCTGTTTACAGAAGTAAAAAGAGAAAAAAGAAAATGAATTAACGATATAAAATGAAGCCTGAGGAAAATCTCCTCAGGCTTGGCTTTTTATTCAGTTATTATTCGCCAAGGAAATATCTGCCGTAAGCATCTGCTGCCTTGAGAGCTGCACATACTTTTTCAGGAGTTACTTCAAATGGCATATTGTGAAGTGTGTCGCCTTCTGCGCAGGCTGCTGTTGCTACAGCCATAAGCTTTTCGTCTGTAACCTCTGTGATGCCGAGCTCCTTGAATGTTACAGGGAGACCGAGTTCGATACAGAAGCCTACGATGCTTTCAAGCTCATCACCGTTAACGTTTTCGAGAACGAGCTGTGTAAGTGTACCGAAAGCAACCTTTTCACCGTGATACATATGGTGACATTCGGGAAGGACTGTGAGACCGTTATGGATAGCGTGTGCACCTGCAAGTCCGCCACTTTCAAATCCGATACCGCTGAGAAGTGTATTTGCTTCGATTACCTTTTCAACAGCTTCTGTACAAGCACCTGCTTCGAGTGCAATCTTTGCCTTTACGCCTTCTGACATAAGTGTGTCAAAGCAGAGCTTTGCGAGTGCCATTGCAGCACATGTTACCTTGCCGCCTGCACAAGTGCCTGCATCCTTTGCCATAACAGCTCTTGCCTCGAAATAAGTTGCGAGTGCATCACCCATACCTGAAACTGTAAGTCTTGCAGGAGAAGCAGTGATGATGTCTGTGTCCATAAGCACCATATTCGGGTTTGCGGGGAGGAAGAGATACTCGTCGAAAACACCGTCATCAGTGTAGATAACTGAAAGTGCGCTGCAGGGTGCGTCTGTTGATGCGATAGTCGGGCAGATAAGAACGGGAGTCTTGCAGTAATATGCGACAGCCTTTGATGTGTCGAGAATCTTACCACCGCCGATACCTATAACGAAGTCGCAGCCTTTTTCTTCCATAATTTTAACGAGTCTGTTGATTTCGTTCTTTGAGCATTCACCGTTGAAATAGTCGAAAACAAGCTCGAAATCCTGACCCGCAAAACTGCTCTCTACTGTTTTGCCGATTCTTTTGTAACCGGCTTCAGTGATGAGAACAAGTGCTTTCTTTCCGTAAGCCTTTGCATAGTCGTAAAGCTTTTTCATTTCGCCTGCGCCCTGAACGTATTTGCCGGGGCTGATAAGAATTTTTGCCATCGTATTTTTCTCCTTTGATATTTTTATTTCATTTTACGATTATTTCTATGTAAAGTCAACTGTTTGCGGAATAATACTTTTTAGCAATACAAACAGAATCCGGATAAAGCTCAGAAAAGTCATATCCTACCTGAAAAAATAAGGACGATGTGAATTGAATTTTTCACACCGTCCTTTAAATGTGTATGTTTATATTTCTGATTATTATGCTTCTTCAGTTTCAATCGAATCCTTTGCTTTAACGACAACCTTACGGTCATAGCAGGAGAAGATTTCGTCGACGAGCTTCTTGTCGGGAGCCTTTGAAATAAGGCTGACAACGGGAACTATTACAAGTCCTGCGATCATACAGAAAGCACCTGCATTGATAGGTGAACGAAGAAGCTCGGGGAAATAATCCTTGAAGAAAATGTTTGCGAGCATTACAACCGTTGAGAAAAGGAAGCTTGCCCAGCAAGCGAGCTTAGTAGTTCTCTTCCAGTAGAGACCGTAAAGGAACGGTGCGAGGAAAGCTCCTGCAAGCGCACCCCACGAAACACCCATAAGCTGTGCGATGAAGGTTACATTTGACTTGTACTGAACAATAGCGAGAACAACTGAAATTGCAATGAACACAACAATAAGGATTCTCATTGAACCAAGCTGCTGCTTTTCAGACATATTCTTTTTGACTGTGCCCTTGAGGAAGTCGAGCGTGAGTGTCGAGCTTGATGTGAGTACGAGAGAAGAAAGGGTAGACATTGAAGCCGAAAGAACGAGGATAACCACGATTGCGATGAGAACTGTCGGAAGACCTGAAAGCATTGTCGGGATGATTGAATCAAATCCGTTTGCTGCAATATCAATCTCATCAGAGAACAGTCTGCCGAATCCGCCGAGGAAGTAGCATCCGCCTGCAACAACAGCAGCGAAAAGAGTTGAAATAATCATACCCTTGTTGATTGATTTTTCGCTCTTGATAGCATAGAATTTCTGAACCATCTGCGGAAGTCCCCATGTGCCCAGAGAGGTGAGAATCATAACTGCGAAAAGATTTACGGGGTCGGGACCAAAGAAAGAAGCGAATATTCCGGGCGCATCGGAAACAGTCGGGTCGGAAACCTGAGCGAGTCCTTCAAGTGACGCCATAAACCCACCCTTGCTTTTAAGCACTGCAACAACAACTGCAACAATGCCGAAAAGCATGATGATACCCTGAATGAAATCGTTGATTGCTGTAGCCATATATCCGCCTGCGATAACGTAAATTCCCGTGAATACAGCCATAACAATAACGCAAACTGAGTAGTCAATGTCAAAAGCCATACCGAAAAGTCTGCTCAGACCGTTGTAAAGCGATGCAGTGTAGGGGATAAGGAAAATGAAAATGATAGCTGAAGAAGCAAGCTTGAGAGCTTTGCTGTTGAATCTTGATTCGAAAAACTGCGGCATTGTTGATGAATCGAGATGCTGAGTCATAACCCTCGTTCGTCTGCCGAGCACAGCCCATGCGAGAAGTGAGCCGAGAAGAGCATTTGCTATGCCTGCCCAGGTTGCTGCAATTCCGTATTTCCAACCGAACTGACCTGCATAACCGACGAAAACTACGGCTGAAAAGTATGATGTACCGTAGGCGAATGCGGTAATCCAAGGGCCGACGCTTCGTCCGCCGAGCACGAAACCGTTGACGTCGGTCGATTTTTTACGGCAGTAAAAGCCGACACCGATCATAACTGCGAAGAAAGCGACAAGCATTCCGCCTTTGATTAATAAATCTGACATAAAAATTCCTCCTAAAAAAATTAAAACGCCCCCTGTGCCGAAGCACAGAGGACGAGATTTCCCGTGGTACCACCTCTATTTACCGCAATGCGGCCTCATCGGGTACAAACATACCCTGACGCTGTAACGGGCGTACCCGTCATTTCCTACTGACTTTCAGAAATGCTGCTCAGAACTGTATATTCAGACCTGATGTTTTGCTGTCTTGCACCTGCCGACAGCTCTCTGAAAAAACGTTTTACAGACCTTACTTGTGTTCGTCATTGCCGTTGTTATCTTTAACGCTTTAAAGTGTAACGCTTTTAATTGCTAAAGTCAAGAGTTTTTCAGAAAATTTTTAAAATTTTTTAAAATAGCGAAATCTTGCCATTTCGTTCTGCGTGTGATACAATCACCTTATAATTCTGAAGGAGGATATTTATGGTCGGTTTTAAAAATTCATCTGTTGCCACATTTCTGCGAAAGAAAAAGATATGTCCCATATGCACTGCGAAAAAAATTATGGCGGCAACTCAGATTCATCTAAATGCAGCTGATAAATTTTCAAACTCAACAGCGCTCACTCCTCCTATGGGCTGGGCGAGCTGGAATCTTTTCAGAAACCGTATAAATGAAAACCTTATCGAAGATATAGCTAAAGCGATGCGCGACTCAGGACTTGCGGACTGCGGATATCAGTATGTAAATGTCGATGACTGCTGGATGTCCTCTTCGAGAGATGCTGACGGACGGCTTCAGGGTGATCTTGCAACTTTCCCTTCGGGTATAAAAGCCCTTGTTGAGAAGGTTAATGCGCTTGGACTTAAGCTCGGAATTTACACTTCGAACGGTACACTTACCTGCGAAGATCTTCCGTCAAGCCTTTACAACGAAAGAAAGGACGCAGAGACCTTTGCTGAGTGGGGTGTGGAATACTTCAAGTATGACTTCTGTCACAACATAGCTATTCCGACGAATGCGTCTGAGATTTCTACGGTCACACTCACTAAGCCGGGAAACACTGACGGAATCACTCTTTATGCTGAGGATGCAGAGCTTCGCGGAAATGCAATTCTCCTGACTGATGAAAAGATGGCTGATACAGGCAGGTATGTTACGGGTCTTGAATCAGGTGGAGGCTCGATGTACTTTCACAATGTTGAGATTCCTGATGATGGCGAGTACACACTTACGCTTGGTCTTCACAAAGCAGGTCTTAAGGATAAATATCTCGAAATCGTTATAAACGATACAGACGTTTATTCGCTCACTGAGCCGGGCACAAAAGGATTTACTCACGATGGAAGAAATCAGATTACTGTTACATTAAAAAAGGGATATAATTCCTTCAGGTTTCATAACCCTATAGCCTCGAGAATGGATTCTGCGGCAAAGCAGTACCGTAATATGGGCAAGGAGCTTCAGCGTGCGACCAAGCTTGTGGCAGAGCGTGAAGGCAGAGAGGAAAAGCCGATTTGTTTCTCAATCTGTGAATGGGGTTGGCATAAACCGTGGGTATGGGGACATACTGCAGGAAATCTCTGGCGGACAACACCCGATATTAAACCGAACTGGATTTCGATTATCGGAATTTATGAAGTAAACGTCCGTCTTTATAAGCATGCAGGGCCGGGCAACTGGAATGACCCTGATATGCTTGAGGTCGGCAACGGAAAACTGACCGAAAATGAAAACAAAGCACATTTTTCTCTCTGGTGTATGATGGCTGCACCGCTTATTCTCGGCAATGATCTGAGAAAGTTTATCCGTCCTGACGGCAGTGTTGACAAGGATAATCCTGTGTTTAAAATCGTTTCCAATAAAGCGGCTATAGCGATCAATCAGGATAAACTCGGCATTCAGTGCCGTCGCATTAAATCAAACGGACTCTGCGATGTGCTTGTGAAACCGCTTGAAAACAAAGAAATAGCAATCTGTCTGCTTAACAAGGGTCCTGTTGAAATGGAGATAGGCTTTGATATGAAGGATATTGTAAAAGAAAGCTTTTCTATCTTCCCCGAAGCGGACAAATATGAGGCTTATGACATCTGGGAGGACAAGACGTTTACGATCAAAGACAGCTATTCTGCAAAGGTTTCTCCTCACAGCGTGAAGCTTTTCAGAATAAAAGCAGATTAATGTTAAATCTGCAATGTTTCGGATTGTGTACGGAGGTCAGATGCGATAACCCAACAGAATACCTGATATGAAAACACCACCCAACGCTGATATCGAGCTCCTGTAAGTCCGCTTTTTTCTGATTATCGCGTCAAAATATTGCGATTTCTATTTTATTTCCCGTGCTTTTACTATATAATGTATTCAGAACAAGCGAAAGCGGAGGGTTCAATAATATGATAAAGATAATGTTTGTCTGCCACGGCAATATCTGCCGTTCACCTATGGCGGAATTTATAATGAAAAAGCTTGTAAAAGACTGCGGACTTGAAAAAGATTTCCTCATAAAATCCTCTGCGACGAGCACGGAAGAAATCTGGAACGGTGTCGGCAATCCTGTTTATCCTCCTGCAAAGGCAGAGCTTCAGAAGCACGGAATTTCCTGCGAAGGTAAACGTGCTGTTCAGCTGAACTGCTTTGATTATGATAAGTACGACCTTTTCATAGGTATGGATAGTGCAAATATCCGCAATATGAACCGCATTCTTGGCGGTGATCCTGAAAATAAGATCCGTAAGCTTATGGATTATACTGAAAGGGGCGGCGATGTCGCTGATCCTTGGTACACCCGTAGCTTTGACGTTACCTATCGTGACGTGCTCGACGGATGCACAAAACTCCTTGAAGAGCTGAAAAAAGAGTATTGAGAAACCTCAATGAAATGATATAGTGATAGTAGACACTAAAAAAGTGTCTGCTATCATTTTTTATGTTAAGATAAAGAAAAGGAGATGAAAGATATGAGTAGACCAAAAGGTGGGACAAACAAGAGTCATACAAAAGAAGAAAAACTTAGAA
>JAXJUJ010000206.1:0-12695 GCA_036309125.1 Acutalibacteraceae bacterium
AAGGTAGCGGCAACGGTTGTAACAGGTCTTGACGTAGCAGGAGTAAGATTTGTAATGGATAACAGCACAACAGCAACCTATTACAAATCAACCGAAGCAGACGGCAGACTTACCTACAACGGCTATGCATGGATCAACCATGCAGGTGAAAACATTATCGTAGTAAAGATAAGAGTAAACAATGCATGGATCAATGCAGGCGAGCTTACTTACAACGCTATCTGACAATAAGTCACAAAACCTCGGAGGCAACTCCGAGGTTTTTTCTTGCTATAATAGATTAAATGTGATACCATAATAAAAAGGAGTGATTGGTATGCTTTTAATTTGGTATCCTAAATGCACAACCTGTCAGAAGGCTAAAAAGTGGCTTGATGATAACGGAATTGAGGTTGAAACACGTCATATAAAAGAAGAAAATCCGTCATACGACGAGCTTAAAGAATGGTATGAAAAAAGTGGTCTGCCGCTTAAAAAGTTTTTTAACACAAGCGGACTTCTTTATAAATCAATGCAGCTCAAGGATAAGCTTCCGACAATGAGTGATGATGAAAAGTTAAAGCTTCTCGCAAGTGACGGAATGCTTGTCAAGCGTCCGATAATTGTAAACGGAGATATTGTTCTCACAGGCTTCCGTGAAAAAGAGTGGGAACAGCTGAAATGACAGATGCAGAAAAATATGTCCGTGAAAAGCTTTTTAGCTTGCAGGATCTGAAATACAAGGGGTTTCATTCGAAGCTGATGCCGACGGTTGACAGTGAGCTTGTAATTGGTGTCCGCACGCCCGACTTGAGACATTTTGCGAAGGATTTTTCAAAAAACGGAATGGCGGAGGATTTTCTCGCGACACTTCCTCACAAATACTACGAAGAAAATAATCTTCACGCGTTTATGATTTCTGCAATCAGGGATTTCGACACGGCGGTGGAAAAGCTGAATAAGTTTCTGCCTTACGTTGATAATTGGGCAACGTGTGATATGATGCGTCCTGTTGCTTTTAAGAAACATCATCGGGAGTTGCTTTGCGAGATTGAAAAATGGATTGCAAGTGACCGACCATATACGGTTCGTTTCGGCATCGAGATGCTGATGTTGCATTTTCTTGATGACGATTTTGACATTGCTTTTCTGCACAAGGTAGCACAAATCAAGTCGGAAGAATATTATGTAAAAATGATGATTGCCTGGTATTTTGCGACGGCACTCGCTTACCGTTATGACGAGACACTGCCTTTTATCGAAAGCAAAAAGCTTGACTCCTGGATTCATAATAAAACGATTCAGAAAGCAGTTGAAAGCTACAGGATAACGGACGAACAGAAGAAATACTTAAAAACACTTAAAATAAAGAAAAGGATGGTTTAAATTTATGTTTCAGAATGTTGGTGGAAAAATCAAAAGATTTGCTTTGGTCAATTTCTGGGTTGATTTTGCAGCGGCAATTATAGGTGGACTCGCAATGATGATTGAGGACATCGATATGATTCTTATAAGTATTCTTGTAGCTGCCGCAGGTTGCTTTGTCGCATGGGTAGTTTCACTCTTCCTTTACGGCTTCGGTGAGCTGATCGAGACAAATCAGAAGATAGCTTATAAGCTTGGCGGGGATGAATTGATGTATCCTGAGGTTGCGACACCGGATGCGATGCCGGCAGCGCAAACAGGATATGCCGCTTACAATGCGAACACTTATAATGCGAATGCACAGGTGATGGGAGCACAGCCCGTACAGACGGCATATGCTACTCCCGAACCCAATGTAAATCGTTGGAGATGCGACAACTGCGGAGGTATGATTGACAGCGAAATTTGTCCCTTCTGCGGCAAGGCATACGGAACAGCAGCACAGAAAATAGAATCTCTCGACCGACTCCTTAGAAACGGCACAATCACTCCGATGGAGCATCAAAAAAAGTTAGAAGAAATAAAAAATTCGTAAAACAAAGCAAACAAAAACCTCCGAAGGTAATCCTTCGGAGGTTTGCATTTTATTGATTAGCCTACAAACTTGATTGTAAGAATCTTTTTGCCTGTGATTTCGAAATCTACGAAGCCGTCTTCGTTCATTGTAAGCGGTTCGATATCCTTCTCTTCAAGGCTTACGAGTTTAACCTCGCTCCACTTCTTGCCTGAGTATGCAGGAAGCTCGAATTCAGCCTTCTGTCTTTCAACAGGTGACTGTGCCTTTTCGATCGGAGCCATACCGCCGTTGAGACGGATTGATGTCTTCACAGCGTTGTCTGACGGGTTGAAGATACGTACAACATAGCCTTCGCCATCTTCGCTGAGCTTAACTGCGCTGACGTTGAGCTTCTCGTTTTCGAGCTCGAGGAATGAGTGAACGAGACCGTTCTTACCGTGCTGAGTCGGTGCAAACTGTGCGATACCGAAGCTGAGGTTGAATCTTTCTGATTCGCCCCATACGTTGCCCTCTTCCCAGTCACCTGCGTGAGGCATAAATGCATAACGGTATGTGTTTTTGCCGATGCACTGTGAACCCTTATCAACCTTGCTGTAGTCCTGCATATCTGATGTTACGCAGATACGAAGCGGATAAGCACGAAGAAGTGAAAGGTAAACTGTACCGCACTCGTCATCGCTTGCTTCATAAGCCTTAAGACCTGTGTTGAGAAGTGCAACACCATTTGTGCCGTCTGTAACGTCAACGAATGAGTTCATCGGATGCTCTGTCATCGGGATTTCATCGTAGATTGAGTAGTCAAGCTTTGCAACCTGACGCTTAACAACGTCGAACTGACCCTGAGCGTATGAGAACTCTGACTTGATATCTGTCGGGAATGCTACCTGGAGGTAGTGGTCCTCTGACTGATTGTCGATTGTTGTTTCAACTTCGAGGTACTTTGAGCCCTTGCGAAGAGTTACTACGCTGACAATCTTGCAGGGGTTGAGGTGCGGTGAACGTGTCTTTTCGTCCATGCTTCTGCCCTCGGGAAGTGCCCAGTCGATTTCAATCTTATATGCAACTTCAAGCTCACCCTCGTGGAGAAGTGTGATCTTTGCTCTCTCGTTGAGAGTTGTGAATGTTTCGTCGTTTTCAGGAACGATGTGCTCCCAGGGGTTGCCGATTTCGCCTGTATCCTTGAAGTAGCCGAGGCCTTCGTATGACTTGCCGTTAGCCTTGTCAAGAACATTGTATGTACCGTTTGCGTTGAATGAAACTCTGAGGTATTCGTTCTCCATAACCTGTGCTTTCTTAAGCATTGTTTTCGGAGTAGTTGCGCGAACGTTGTAAAGCGGCTGAAGCTTGAGTGTTCTGTAACCGAAGCCCGGGATATCCTTTACGTCAACAACGATCTTGTACTGCTGAGTGTGAAGAACGTTTGCAACGTCGTTCGGATTCTGGATGATCTGTGCAACGTGCTTGTTTGTTGCAAGGATCTGATATGTAAGGATTTCGCCGTCTGTATCTGTGATCTTGAATGAATCTGCCTTCCACTCCATCGGAAGCTCGATTGTCATCTGAACGCTCTCGCTTCTCTTGAACGGTGCAGGGTTGTAAACAACGATTGCTGCATCGTCACGTGTGAAGCCGTCAAGCTTGATGTCACCTGCAACGTCCATAAATGCACGCTCGTAAACGCAGTTTGAGAGCTCCTTTGACTGTCTGTAACGTGAAACAACATCCTCGTAAACGATGTCACGTCCGCAAGCACCGATGCTGTCGTGGCCGTGGTTCTGAAGAAGATAATTGTATGAAAGGTCGATGAAATTCTTCTGGAAGGGTGCACCTGCAAAAGCTGAGAATACAGCAAGAGGTTCAGCATAATTCATAAGCTGGGTTTCTGTCTTGAAGTTATCCTGCTTGATGTATGTTCTTGCAGAAAGGATCCAACCCATAACGGGGCTTACGCTACCCTTTGTGAACGGCTCACGCATTTCGCCCTTGAGTACGGGTGAATTCTCGTCGAATTCGTCGATGATGCCCTGCTCCATTTCCTTAAGTGTGCTGTGGAAAACTTCAGCGTTCGGAAGAACAGCATCAAGATCCTTGATCATATCAACCTCACGGATGTCCGGGCAGGATGAGTCGTGACCGAGTGACCAGAAACGGTGAGAAGTTGTCCAGTCGCCGTCCTGCTCACGCATAGCCTGCTCTGCGCGGTCCTTGATGTTTTCCTTATGGTACTCGAAGAACGGGTGAACGTACTGATAGTCGAGCTTCTGATTCTCGTTATCTACAAACTTGAATACACCGTTGTTATCGTTCCATACCATATCACGGTTGTTTTCATTTGACTGATTGTAGTAAACGGGACGCTGAACGATGTACCAGATGTTATAACGCGGACGCTTTGCAAGACGTGAAGCGTAGATGCGTGTTCCGTCCGGGCTTTCCCAGTAGAACTCTGAACGCGGAGCTGTGTACTCGTTAACACCGCGGTAGAATGATGCGAAGTGAATGTCAAAGCCTGCATAAATCTGCGGAAGCTGTGAAATCTGACCCCAGCCGAAGGGTGAGTAGCCTGTCTTACTGATACCGCCCATTTCCTTGCCGATTCTGTGACCGAGGAGAAGGTTACGGATGAGTGCTTCGCCGCCGACTGTGAATTCGTCAGGAAGGCAGAACCACGGGCCTACACCGATCTTGCCTTCTGAAACGAGCTTCTTGAAAAGCTCCTTCTTCTCAGGATAAACCTCAAGGTAGTCCTGAACAGGCATTGTCTGTGAGTCAAGGTGGAAGTGCTTATACTCGGGATTCTTCTCGATGATGTCGATGAGCATATCGAGCATATAGCCGAGCATATACTGTGTTCTTCTTGCGGAGAAGCGCCACTCTCTGTCCCAGTGTGTGTTGGATATAAAGTGGCAGCTTATTTTCTTTTCATTATCCATTTGCTGAATCTCCTTTAGTTATTTGCGTTTTCCTCTTCTGCAGCAGCAGGTGAGGGCTTTAAGGTTTCTTTGAGTCTGATGATACTTGCGTCAACGTCGCTCTTGTGAACAAAATAGGTGTCTACAAGGCAAAGCGCAAAAAATGATAATGACAATGCGCCTATTACTGTTTTAGCCGAAAAAATCTTCATCAACCAATCATCCCTTTATAATTTTTAAAATATCTTCAAAGCTGTCTTCAAAATAATTACAAACAGCCTTTGTACCACTTTCAACGATATTACCGCCTGCAATACCGATTGTTGTGTAACCTGCAAGACGTACTGAGCAAGCGCCTGCGCCACTGTCTTCGATACCTACAACGTGGTTACGGTCTGCAAATGCTTCGCCGAGACCAACGATTGAAGTCTCTGAATAGAGCCACGGATGCGGCTTGGGTGAAAGCTCACCGAGAGTACCTACAGAGCCCTTACGAAGCGGGAAGCCTGCAGAAATGATTGCATCGTAGAAATCCTTCGGGTCACCCATACCGAGAGTCTTGAATGCTGAGAGAATTTCAGGCCATGCTTTCTCGTAAAGACCTGAAGTAACAAGACCGATCTTAACGCCCATGCTCTTGAGCTCATAAAGGAAATCCTTTACGCCTACTGTCGGAGTGAATGCTCCGTCCTTGCCTCTGCCTGCCATAATTTCTTCCATCTCTCTGTGAGTATGCTCGAAGTAGAAATCACGAGCCTTGTCAAGAGATGCGCCCGGGCAGTACTTGTCGATACAGTACTGAAGGTGCTCAGAAACTGAGTGACCTGAAACGAACGGCATATCAGCCTCTTCAAGCTCAAACTTCGGGTTGCCGAGAAGACTTGCGATACTCATCTGAATGATCCAGATCCAGAACTCTTCGCTGCGAACTGTTGTACCGTCAAGGTCCATAAGAACTGCCTTTACGGGCATATCGAGCTGAACGGGGTGAACGGGGTAGTATGTCGGGTAAGCGATAGCTGACTTTACACAAGCGAGAGTGTGTGAGCCGAATGAAACGAACTCAACCTTCTGGTCGCCTGTTGCAAGGATGTCGATAACGCCGTTTTTGCCGACTGAGAACTTGCCGTCTTCTGTTGTTTCAAGAACATGGAAGCCACTGTCTGCACCGATGTCGCCCAGATCAGGAATGTGAATTGTCTTATCAAGTAACATAATAACGTCCTCTTTTTCTATAATATGGTTAATCAATTTATGTTAGCAAAACATCGTTTAAAAGTCAATGCAAATTCAAGAAAAAAACTATGTTTTTATGCCTTTTATAACGGCTTTATTTGTTGACATTTTTTTCGATAAAAAGTATAATTAATCTATTATTCTACAATTTAACCTACAGGGTGTGATATTGTGCAGAATGTGTTGATTATAAGCCATACAATGGAAATCGGCGGAGCTGAAAAAGCTCTGTTGGGTCTGCTCGGCAATTTCGACTATTCTGAGTACAATGTCGACCTTTTTTTATATCACCACGAGGGTGAATTGATGAAATTCATTCCCAAGGAAGTCAATATTCTTCCTGAAAATAAAAGCTATGCTTCACTTGCAAAGCCTGTTTCTCAGGTAGTGAAAAACAAAGCTTTCGGCACACTTATCGGCAGATACAGAGGTAAAAATGCTGCAACGGAATACATTGTGCGCAATCACATAAAGGACGGCAGTTATGTCTACATCGACTACAGCCACAGATTCACAAAACCCTTTATGCCGAAAATTTCAGACAAGGAATATGACCTTGTCATAAGCTTCCTGACACCGCATTATTTTGCGGCAGAAAAGACTAAGGGCAAAAAGAAAATCGCGTGGATTCATACGGACTATTTGCATATCGAAATTGACGTTGTTTCCGAGCTTGATATGTGGTCAGCCTATGATTATATCGTTTCCATTTCAGAAAAGGTTACCGAAGGATTTCTTCAGAAGTTTCCTTCTCTTGCAGACAGGATTGTTCTGATTGAAAATATGCACCCTGCAGAGCTTATCAAGGCTCAGGCAGACGAAGCAGACGTCAGCGAAGAAATGCCTGATGACGGATATATAAAATTCCTCTCCGTCGGCAGATACTGCGATGCCAAAAACTTTGACAATGTGCCCGACATCTGTTCGCGGCTCGAAAACGTAAAGTGGTACATCATCGGCTTCGGTCCCGACGAGGAGCTTATAAAAAAGAAGATTGCTGAAGCGGGAATGCAGGACAGGGTTATTCTCCTCGGAAAGAAAGTGAACCCGTACCCTTATTTCAAGGCTTGTGATTTTTACATTCAGCCGTCACGCTATGAGGGGAATGCGGTTACGGTAAACGAAGCGCTCATCCTCGGCAAAAAGGTTGCGATAACAAACTATGCAACGGCAGAAAGTCAGATTGATAACGGTATAAACGGTGTTATCGTTCCGCTTGAAAATGAAAAATGTGCTGAGGGACTGAAGGCTTTTATCAAAGATAAAGAGCTTCAGAAAAGAATAGAAGAAAATATTAAAAATTCGGATTTTTCAAATTCCGATGGATTTAAAAAAATAGTTGAGATTACGGAGGGTTAACTATGGATAAATTGCTCGATAAAAGAATACGAACAATGATAGAAGAGCTTCAGGGCTTTGTGACACCTGTTCGCCTTGATGTTACAGGCTGGAAGACCTTGCCTTGCGGATATAAGGAAGATAATAATGTACCTTCACCCGACCTCGACGGTTGGCAGGATTTCGGCAGGACTCAGACCTGGGGCGATCAGGCTGAAGAGCACCGTTGGTTCTACAATCATATTGATATACCTGCAGAGCTTAAGGGTCAGGATGTTGAGCTTTATGTTTCAACAACTACGCCCGGCGACAGCCAGTGGGATCCTCAGTTTATCGTTTACCTTGACGGCAAGGAAATCAGAGGTATGGACTCAAACCATCGTTACATCAAGCTTGACAGCAATAAAGACGGCTACGATGTTCACCTCTATGCTTATTCAAGACCCTTTGGCGAAAGAGCATATTTTTATAGTCAGCTCTGCGTTTTCAACAGAGCAGTTGAAAAGCTTTACTACGATTTAAAGGTTCCGTATGAGGTCGTTGAATATCTTGATGACAGCGACAAAAATCGCGGCGATATCGTGCTTCTTCTTAATGAAGCACTCAATAAGCTCAACTGGTGTGCTCCGATGAGTGAAGAATTCCTCGCTTCCGTTGACGAAGCAAACAAGTTTATGGATGAGGAATTCTACGGAAAATTCTGCAAGGATCAGGATGTAAAGGTAAGCTGTATCGGTCATACTCATATCGACGTTGCATGGCGTTGGACACTTGAGCAGACACGTGAAAAGGTTCAGCGTACTTTCGGCAGCGTTATCGAAATGATGAAGAAGTATCCTGAATACAAGTTTATGTCAAGCCAGCCGCAGCTTCTCAAATACCTCAAGGAAGATGCACCTGAAATGTATGAAGAGGTAAAGCGCCTTGTAAAGGAAGGCAGATTCGAGCTTGAAGGCTCAATGTGGCTTGAAGCTGACTGTAACCTCTCAAGTGGTGAGTCACTTGTACGTCAGATTATGCACGGCAAGAGATTCTTCAAGGATGAGTTCGGTGTTGACAATAAGACAGTATGGCTTCCCGACGTTTTCGGCTACAGTGCAGCAATGCCGCAGATTATGAAAAAGAGCGGTATCGATAAATTCGTTACATCAAAAATTGCATGGAACGAAACAAACCGCCTTCCTTATGATACATTCTCCTGGCAGGGTATCGACGGCTCAAAGGTTTTCACATATTTCCTCACTGCTGTCAGAAGAAAGAAAAACTACGAGAGTATGTACTGGCGTTCGACTTATACCCCGAGGGCAATCCCTGCTTATGTTCAGGGAACATGGGACAGATACGAACCCAAGCCCCTCAATCACGATCTTCTTATGCCGTTTGGTCACGGTGACGGTGGCGGCGGTCCCGAGGATACGGATATCGAATATATCAGACGAATGCAGCACGGCATCAACGGCTGTCCGCAGGTTAAGTGGGAAAAAGCAGGTGATTTCCTCGAAAGACTCAAGAATAAGCTCGAAGGCAACAAACGTCTTCCCACATGGGTCGGTGAGCTTTATCTTGAATTCCACAGAGGTACTTACACTTCACAGGCAGCTAACAAGCGTAACAACAGAAAGAGTGAGCTTCTTTATCAGAACACTGAGCTTGTCAGCTCAATGGCAGGTAAGCTCCTCGGTGCAGAATATCCGCAGAAGGCACTCAATGACGGTTGGGAATGCATTCTTCTCAATCAGTTCCACGATATTATCCCCGGCTCATCTATCCGTCCTGTTTATGAGCGTTGCGAAGAAGATTACAAGAAGATTATCGGCTCGGCAACCGAGCTTGAATCAAAGGCTTACAAATCACTTCTTCAGAATATCGGAACAAAGGGCGGCGTAGCTGTATTCAATCAGAACTCATTTGTTTCTGACGGTTACGTTAACCACAACGGCAAGACCTACCGTGTAAACGGCATCCCTGCAAAGGGCTACAAGGTTGTTGACCTTGCAGAAACTGAAGCTGCATACAAGCTCGACGGCAAAACTCTTGAAACAAGCAACTACATCGTTGAGTTCAATGATGAGTACGTTATCACACGTCTTTACGATAAGGTAAACGAGCGTGAGGTTCTCCGTGACGGCGGACGAGCTAACTACATTGAAGCTTTCGAAGATTATCCGTATGAATACGATGCATGGGAAATCTCAAAGTATTATACAGAAAAGAAATACGAAGTCAGCGACGTAAGCGAAGTTAAGTTCCTTGACGAAGGCTCACGCTTCGGATTTGAAATCACAAGAAAGTTCTATAAATCAATTATTAAGCAGAAGATTTACTTCTACGACGGTTCAAACAGAATTGACTTTGACACATATGCAGACTGGCATCAGGAGCATCTTATGCTCAAGGCAGCGTTTGACGTTGATGTCAACTCTGACAAGGCAACATATGAAATCCAGTTCGGTTCAGTTGAGCGTCCTGTTCACAAGAATACAAGCTGGGAGTCAGCAAAGTTTGAGGTATGCGCTCACAAGTACATTGATTATGCTGACTACGGCTACGGTGTATCTCTTCTCAATGACTGCAAGTACGGTCACAACATTGAAAACGGCACAATGAAGATTTCAATGTTCAAGTGTGCAACTGCTCCTGACCCGGATGCAGATAAGGGTGAGCACTTCTTCACATATTCACTCTTCCCGCATGCAGGCAACTTCCGTGAAAACGGCACGATTCAGCTCGCTTATGAGCTTAATTGCCCGTTGAAGGCTTTTGATATTGAGGCTCAGGAAGGCTCCCTTCCCGAAGAGTATTCATTCATTTCATGCAACGCTGACAACTTCATCGTTGAAACAGTCAAGAAGGCAGAGGAAGACGATGCTCTCGTTGTCCGTGGCTATGAAAGCTATAACAAGCGCACAAATGTCAAGCTTGATTTCGGATATGACGTGAAGAAAGCATATATCTGTGATCTTCTTGAAAACAACATTGAAGAGCTTGAAGTTAAGAATAACAGCGTAGAATTTACAGCAAAACCGTTTGAAATTATCACAATCAAAGCATACTGATAAAGAGGTTTTTCTTTTGAGTCATATTAAAAGATTTGTAGTTGTTTTTGTAATGTCTATAATAACTTTCTCGCTGAGTGTGCAGATTTCTGCCGAAGCTATCAGCTTTGAGAAGTGGAATGAGGTTGAAAATTTCTACGAGCTTGCACCTGTAGATGTCCAGTCAAACTCAGGGCTTAAAAACGCTCAGCTGAAAGTACAGTATGACTATCCGTCCCATACGATGAGACTCTTCTTTATGCTGAAGTTCGACTCGTTTGACAGGGAGGAAAATATCGGAATCCGCTTCAGGCTCAATGACGGCGAAGAAGTCGCACTGCACCTGAACGGAGATACCGAATATAATGAGGATAAGTACCGTCTCGAATTTATACATTTTTCGATGCCGACCAATAGTATGGTTTTCGTTGAAGTGAAATTTGCGGTCAAGGACGGTATTCCTGATAAGCAAAACCTGACGGTTATATTCACTGACCCTGAAGGACAGCTGTCCAATACATACCGGGTAGATATAACTCCGACGCAGATCGCTACTACGGAGCGGGTAACTGCCGAAGAGGAGAAAAAGCCATCAAAAACAAAAAAGGACCACTCGTCGGGTTCTGCTCAGAAAAATAAAACAGAAAAAACCCGACAGACACAGGCGGAGGAAACGTCTTCTACTCAGGAAACAAGCGAGGCGACCGTCCGCAAAGCCGAAGAAAGTGAAGCACAGTTCGCTTTTGACGGTCAGAAAGTCTTATGTATATCAGCAGCCGCCATAGTTGCAGTTATTCTGATGCTGGCAGGCGGTATGCATTTCCTTAAACGCAAAAATCACAGAGGGGACGAAGACTGATTATGAAGAAATACGGTTTATTGGGAAGGAAGCTTTTACACAGCTTGTCACCCGAAATTCACAGAGAACTCGGAAATTTCAGCTACGAGCTTTTTCAGATTGAGCCTGAAAATCTCGAAGAATTTTTCGCAAAAAAAGACTTTGCGGGACTCAGCGTAGTTTTTCCTTATAAAAAGGAAGTAGTAAAGTATTGCGACGAATTGACGGAGACTGCGAGAAAGCTCGACTGCGTCGATACTATCACCGTGGACGAAAACGGCAGACTCATCGGTGACAACTGTGAATATGAGGGCTTCCGTCATATGATTACGAAGTGCGGAATCGATGTCAATGGCAAGAAGGTGCTTCTTCTGGGTAAAAATGCATCTGTTATCCGCGTAGGTATCGAGGATATGGGTGCAAGGGAGATCGTCGACGTTACTGTTGACGGTGAGGTTAACTTTGAAAATATCTACGAGCATATGGACGCGGAAATCCTTGTCAACACCACTCAGACGGGTATGTATCCGAACAATGGTGACAAGATTGTCGATGTAAAGCGTTTCCCGAAGATCGAAGGCGTGCTTGAGGTTATCTATAATCCGAGAAGAACAAAGCTCATCTGCGATGCGGAGGATCTCGAAATCCCGAACTCTGACGGACTTTCAATGCTCGTTGCACGTGAGTATCTTGCAGAAATCCGTTTCGGCAGAATCGAAGCTGACGAGGAGCTTTTCAAGGCGACTTACAAAACAATGAGTGACCGCAGAAAGAATATCATCTTTGTAGGACTTCCCGGTTGCGGTAAAACAACAATCGCAAAGGTTGTTGCAGCTAAGCTCGGCAGACCGTGTATCGACGTTGACCGTCTTATCGAAATGAAGGCAGGTGTTCCTGTTTCGACTATCTTCTCCGCTTACGGTGAAAGATATTACCGTGAGCTTGAAACAGAAACTCTTCGCAAAATCACCCGTAACGGTGGTCAGGTAATCGCAACGGACAGCGGTGCTGTGATGAGCCTTGAAAATCAGTATTACCTTCGTCAGAACGGCTACATCGTATGGCTTTCACGTGACCTTAGTGAGCTCAAGCTCAATGGGGTTTACCTTGCAAGAAACCGTGAGGCGCTTGAAAGACTCCACGAGGAGCGTTCGCCTATCTATAAATTCCTTGCAGATATCAATGTCGAAGTGACTGATAATGCAGAGAAAACAGTTTTTGAAATAATCGAAAGAATGAATATCAAGCAGACCCCCTCTGCTTTTTAAAAGATTAACGCCCACTCAGCCGAGTGGGTGTTTTTGTTTGCAACATAGAGATAAATTCGGGGTTGTCGGGGTGTTTTTTGTACGATTTTAAATAGTGAATTGCCTCCCTTGCCTAAAGGGAGGTGGATTTTGCGAAGCAAAAGACGG
>JAXJUJ010000207.1:0-5256 GCA_036309125.1 Acutalibacteraceae bacterium
CTATTAGAGTGCTCTTGCGTAGCAACTAATAGCAAGGGTTGCGCTCGTTGCGGGACTTAACCCAACATCTCACGACACGAGCTGACGACAACCATGCACCACCTGTCTCAGTATGTCCGAAGACACTCTGTATCTCTACAGGATTTACTGGATGTCAAGACCTGGTAAGGTTCTTCGCGTTGCTTCGAATTAAACCACATAATCCACTGCTTGTGCGGGCCCCCGTCAATTCCTTTGAGTTTCAACCTTGCGGCCGTACTCCCCAGGTGGATTGCTTATTGCGTTAACTACGGCACGGAAGGGGTCAGACCCCCCACACCTAGCAATCATCGTTTACAGTGTGGACTACCAGGGTATCTAATCCTGTTTGCTCCCCACACTTTCGAGCCTCAGCGTCAGTTAAAGCCCAGTAGGCCGCCTTCGCCACTGGTGTTCCTCCGAATATCTACGCATTTCACCGCTACACTCGGAATTCCGCCTACCTCTACTTCACTCAAGAACTACAGTTTTGGATGCAGCTCCGAGGTTAAGCCTCGGTATTTCACATCCAACTTGCAGTCCCGCCTGCGCTCCCTTTACACCCAGTAATTCCGGACAACGCTTGCCACCTACGTATTACCGCGGCTGCTGGCACGTAGTTAGCCGTGGCTTTCTCCTTAGCTACCGTCATTTTTCTTCACTAAGAACAAAAGTTTACAATCCGAAGACCGTCTTCCTTCACGCGGCGTTGCTGCATCAGGGTTTCCCCCATTGTGCAATATTCCCCACTGCTGCCTCCCGTAGGAGTCTGGGCCGTGTCTCAGTCCCAATGTGGCCGTTCAACCTCTCAGTCCGGCTACCGATCGTCGCCTTGGGGAGCCGTTACCTCTCCAACTAGCTAATCGGACGCGAGTCCATCTCTCAGCGGATTGCTCCTTTGGTCATAGGATCATGCGGTCCCATGACGTTATGCGGTATTACCATTCGTTTCCAAATGTTATTCCACTCTGAGAGGCAGGTTACTCACGCGTTACTCACCCGTCCGCCACTAATCCATCCTTCTGTTGACCGAAGTCTCCGTCAGAATTTCATCGTTCGACTTGCATGTGTTAAGCACGCCGCCAGCGTTCGTCCTGAGCCAGGATCAAACTCTCTAAAAATTATATCTAAACACTGTTTCCAGCGTTTAAACCATTCTTAGAGCTTAATCGCTCATTTCGTCATTCACTGACTATTTTTTAAATCTCGTTTACCGAAATTTCTGTAAAGTACGTTTTGCTTTTCGCAAAACTCTTAGAAATCTTTTCAGGTTTTTTGTTTCATCGTTGTTTAATTTTCAAGGTGCTAACCTCTTTACGCCGGTTTGCGGCGGAAAGTGACGTTATTATATC
The DNA here is from genome assembly GCA_036309125.1 of Acutalibacteraceae bacterium. Taxonomy (GTDB): domain Bacteria; phylum Bacillota; class Clostridia; order Oscillospirales; family Acutalibacteraceae; genus CAG-488. The sequence goes on from JAXJUJ010000207.1 coordinate 1,371, forward strand.
ACTACATTTCTCATATGTCAAGAAAAATTTTAAATTTTTTTAAAATTATTTTTTCTTTCTTTTGAGAAATACTGAGCTGACATATTTCAATGTATTCTTTAAATCATTTTTAGCAAAAACAACGCTAAATGCAACTGTATAGATTATTACTACTGCTGCAACTTCTAAAGCATACAATACCCACATCAAATATGAATCAACAGCAAACCCGGGTAAAAACTTTACAGTCAGAACTGATGAAGCTGAAATCAGTAAAGCAATGATTACTCTCTTTACAAAAACGCTGAAACTTCTGTGGAGTATATTTTTTGAAAGATACCATGCATATTGAACAGTTCTGAATACCATTGCCGCAAGAGTTCCGATCGCTACTCCGACTATTCCCCAAAGAAACACTGCTACTACTGAAACGACAACATTTATTGCTGCCTCGGCAAAAGCACCGTTTCGTGTCTGCTTGTAATGACCGGCTGCCAGCGTAAGCGTATTGTACGGTGATCTGAGAGCATATGCAGCGTACGCGCATACTATAACGAAAGCAAAAACGGGTCTGATGTAGTCAACATCGGAAATGCCTGCTGTATATACCTTAACAAATGGCAGAATCAGAATACCTGCGCAAGTAAACATAACTGTGACAATAGTATAGTATATAAACTCATACAAACCGAACTTCTTGTTGAGGTTTTCGTGCTCCCCTTTTGCAATCATATTGCCGAAGCCGGCTTCAATACCGGTTGAAAAAGAGCTCGTGATGCTTACAATACCATATACAACAGCGTGATAAACTGTATATACTGAAACCTCTGCGATCGTGAAAGCAGATGAAATCTTAGATACCAGAGTAAGGATTACCACGTCTGCGTTCAGGTTCACAAAATATGCAATATGGTGGCCAAGCCCATCCCAACGTTGCTTAATTGACTCTTTATCAGGTTTTGCTGATTTATCAAGCTGATATCTGCGTTTAACATATATGTTGAGTAAAACCGGACGCAAAACATACACGGCAGCTGTGCCTAATTTCAGCCAATGAACCGATGCACCGAAATGTGCGAAAACAACAACAAGTACAGCATTCAGAATAATCGTGAATATCTGCAAGAAAGATGCGATATATCTTTTCTGGTCGGCATGTATAAGCACAGTGTACGTCATACCAAAATAATACTGTGCGAATGTACTGATACCAATTATAATGACAAGCGAAGCTGTAAACAGCCAGTCAAAATTTTTGTTGACCAATACAGGAAAAACGCCTGCAAGGATAACCATATATCCTACAAAAATCAAGGCTATTTTACGGAAGAAGTTCTCAGTAGCCTTGACAATCCCACTGAGTTTAGTAACATCATTATCGGCAAGAGGTTTATACATAGCCGCACGTACAACACCGGCAACACCTGATTCAAACAATGCTATGTAACTAAGGAACTGTGTAATTGAAGCCGTGAGACCATTCACTTCAGATCCGTAAGTTCCGATAATTATACGCGGAACGATAAAGCCGCTTATAACTGTTACAAACTGCAAAAGCAACGATGTAGCTGTATTTATCAGAGCTTTTTTACTGCGCACGGTCTCACCTCCTGATTTAAGTTCCTTTGACATTATAACACCATTTGGATAAATTTCAACAACAAAAAAGGATGACAGATTTATCTGCCATCCTCAGGATTTAATTATTATACATTACGAAACATATTAATCAGCGAACCTATCGGTTCAAGAATAAAATTAGCAATCAACATTACAGAAAAGATAAACCAAGCACTGATATCTCCCCACAGCTTTTCAAAAAACGTTTTTTCCGGGAGAGTTTCAAAAGTAATTTCGTCTTCTGCAAGTACTTCTCCGTCCTGAGAAATAAGCTGTAATTTAATATTTGTATCACCAAGGAAATGAATAAATGCAATCGAACCGGTTTCAGTCTTTTCGGCTACACTGTCTATAAAAACGCTTTCACCTTCAATAGACCACAAAAGAGTTGCATTTTCATCGGCACTGTTATAGTCTGCAGAAAGCGAAAACTTATCATTGATTCTGAATGCTACACGACCGGAATCATTCTGAATTTTACAGTAATCTGCAGATTCTTCAGCAGCATATACCGGAATAGCAGAGCTAAGTGTAAACATCATAGCTATACATAAAGCAATTGACAAAATTTTCTTAAACTTAATTTTCATAACACGTTTTCCTTTTTTGATTAAATTCATTAAAATTCTTTTTTGAAAAGTATATATCGTTGAGTGTAAAAAAGCAATGCTAGATGCAAAACTATAGAAAAAAGCGACAAAAATATAATGATTTGTAAAATTAAGTGCTACGCTTATATTTCTATGGCCGATAAACTTTATAATACCAATGAATACTCGACAGTATACTCAAGTGTACCCACCTGTCTCCATACATTATTGCGGTAGATGAGAATGCGGATTTCGTTGAGGCCGTCTTTGTTCATCCAAGCCTTGCCTGAGAAGATTTTGTTTCCGTTTTCGTCTGTTGCTTTTGATGCAACTGTGACAGTTGTGTTGTCAGGCATCTTGAACATTACTTTTTCTGTCTTATCATCGGCAACAACCGTTGCAGGGACAGGGCCTTTTTTACCTGATGTTGAAGAAAGCTCCATTGAAATAATCGGGTTATACGGTTCGATTGTGAAGCTGTATTTTTCAGCGTCCCATTTGTAGTTTTCCTTGCCGCGGACTTTGATTTAAACACCTACACTCATATTAGAATAAATTTCCCATACTTCATAAGCGAGGTCACGAGCCATTGAATTTACAACTTCACCGTCTGAGTTATAGCTTGTAATTTTAACATTCTTATGGTATCTGTCATAAGTTCTTGTACCACCGTCAGGCTCCATAAACTGAATCATTGATTTTCTACCGTTTGCAGTTACCGTAAAATCTTTGTGAGTATCTTCCTGCTGAATGTAAGTTACTTCTGTTATATCACATTCAACAGGAGGGATGAACGGTTCGTAGTTATTTAAGGTTAAATTATCATCTGTGTCATCGGGATACAAACGATAGTTATGCTGTATCTGCGATGAAAGATCAGTTAACCTACCGTCTCCAGCTGTTATTTCCCATTTTGCACAAGTTCTTATAGAATTTTTAAGATCTTCAACAATAAAATAACTGTCAAAAATATCTCCACTACTATTGGGCATCGTTTCACCTATAATCTCGAGTTTTACATTAAAAAGAATATCTCCTTTTTTTATTTCCGTGCCACCTTTAAATGTTATTTCTGCGTAGAAATACGGATATGGAATTTCATGACCGGATTTATTGACATATGTATATACATCAATCGTTGAAATTTCACCCGAGAAATCCATATTATAAAGCAACTCAGACGGTGTTACATCAACAGGTTTGAAAATTTCAGAGTCATAAAAAAACGGAAATGTTATTTTTGTCTCTGAATTTTCATCAACATATCTTTCATAAGTTTGATCATTATCATATAATACAGGAAAGTATATGAAATCACCAATCTTTGCACCATAACGTGAAGTTGAAACCCACATATAATCACTTGATTCATAAGCTGAAATAGCAACCGTACCTATTGAGAGTATCATAACAAGTGCCAAAACCATTGATAAAACTTTTTTCATAATAAAACCTCCTTTAAATTTTTTATCGAAAAAAGATTTATAAAACAGAACCCTGAATTGGATGCCCTGTTTTAACTCTAATTTTATAAAAAACCTTTCAAAAATGATATAGCAAATGCAAAACTATCGAAAAAAGCGACAAAATTATTAATCTTTCGGGTTCAAGTAAATAAATTCGGGGTTGTATAGCAGAATAAAAATCAAGATCGTAGGGGCAGATATTATCTGCCCGCGGATTTTGTGCAAATCTTA
>JAXJUJ010000208.1:0-1948 GCA_036309125.1 Acutalibacteraceae bacterium
ATCTAAGCCCACCTCCAAGCCGGCTATTGCTCAGGCTCTCAGCTGGCTTTCCAGCGCGAGAGAAAGACTTCGCAGATTAGAAAAGAAAACTCTGTCGGTAGAAGAACGCATGGAAGAAATCCGAATTGTCAACCGTGCAAAAATACTTCTTGTCAGCGAGCTGTATATGACCGAACCCGAAGCACACCGCTATATAGAAAAGCAGGCTATGGACAGATGTGTTTCTAAGCGTGAGGTTGCCGAATCAATTATCAGAACATATACATAAACAATGACGCAGCTTTTATTGTTTTACATAAGCCGTTAAACAGAAAGTAAAAAGCCCCCTCGTGCAGGATAACTGATATAATCCCCTTAGAGTAGACACTTGAAAAAACAAAAAGTTTTCAAGACTACTTTAAGGGGATTAATATTATGCCAAGAATAACGCACAAGAACAAAAAATACAGTGTTGAGTTAAAAATACAAGCAGTACAATCGTATCAAAACGGAGAAGGAAGTCTAAGGGAAATATGCAGAAAATATGGAATTTCAGACAAACATGTCCTTCAAGACTGGATAATGTGGTATAATGGTCATAGAGAATTCAAGGAGCGCAGTAGCGCCGAGGGAGAGATCTATATGACCAAGGGAAGAAAGACAACGCAAGAAGAACGGGCAAAGATCGTAGCGTTCTGCATTGAGCACAACAAGGATTACGGTTTAACTGTAGAAACTTACAGCGTGTCGTACCAGCAAGTCTACGCATGGGTGCGCAAATATGAAGAAGGCGGAGTAGACAAACTCAAGGACAATCGAGGAAGAACGAAACCGGTTGAAGAAATGACCGAGGTTGAAAAGCTGAAAGCGGAAATGAAGATTCTCGAAGCGAAGAACAGACAACTTGAAATTGAAAATGCCTTCATAAAAAAATTACAGGAGCTGAAAGGTGGTGGTCGCTGACCGGAGTACGGCAGGAGCATATCTACATAGCAATTGAATTTCTTAATGTCCACAAGGGATATTCCATAAAAGAAATATGTCTTGCATTGAAATTAAACAGATCTTCCTACTACAAGTGGAAAAAGAGGAAGCAAAGCAAAAGCGAACGTTTAAACATACAAATTACGGAGTATGTAAAGGATTACTACGAAGAAAGCAACGGTGTTCTCGGATACAGGCAGATGTGTATTAACATTAACCGAGAGAAAATCGATGAACTTCCTCACAGAATTAACGTGAAGAGAGTACGCCGAATTATGCGTATACTCGGACTCAAATCTGTCATTCGCAGAAAACGCCCGGGTTATGTGAAGTCCACACCTGAAGTTACTGCAGAGAATGTACTTAACAGAGATTTTAAGGCAACGGTTCCGTTTGAAAAGTGGCTAACTGACGTTACGGAGTTTAAGTATTACGTTGGCTCCGAGGTAAAGAAGCTATACCTATCTGCAATCCTTGATCTTTATGACAGACGAATCATTGCGTACAAGATCGGTGACAGCAACAACAATGAATTGGTTTTCACAACGTTTGATGAAGCGAGAAGTCTTTATCCTGATGCAAAGCCTATCTTCCACAGTGACAGAGGATTTCAGTATACCAACAAGGTATTTCACCAAAAACTTGTTGATGCAGGTATGATCCAGAGTATGTCCCGTGTCGGTAGGTGCCTTGACAATGCTCCGATGGAGGGCTGGTGGGGCATCCTAAAATCTGAAATGTACTATCTTAAAAAGTTTACGAATCGTGAAGCTCTCGTTTCTGCTATTGAAGATTACATACACTTTTACAACACTCGCCGCTACCAGAAGCGTCTGAATTGCATGACACCGTGCGAATATTACCTTTCCACCGCCGCGTGACGAAAAATCTCCCCCTGCTGCGCAGCAGGGGGAGATGAAAGAATCTATTCAATTAACATATTCTTTTTGTTCTTTAGTCTGTCTACTTGACAGGGGGCACATAA
>JAXJUJ010000209.1:0-29452 GCA_036309125.1 Acutalibacteraceae bacterium
AACCCACATATGTGGAAAAAGATATCGCTGTAACAGTAACAGCAGAAGATGCAGAAATCTTCGCAGGTTCAACAACAAATGTAACAGCAACATTTGAACCCAATGAACCCGAAATCAGCGCAGTAGAATGGACAACAAGCAATAATGCAATTGCAACAGTAAATTCAGATGGCGTTGTAACCGGCGTGGCACAGGGTACAGCAACAATCACAGGTACAATCACATATGACGGCAGAACATATTCTGCAACAACATCAGTAAAGGTTAACCCCGTAGAAGTAACAGCAATCGCAGTCAATACAATGCCTGATAAGACAACACTCTATACAGGCGATGAATTTGACCCGACAGGCCTTACTCTTACAGTAACATACAATAACGGTACAACAGCAGTTGTAAGCGAAGGTATGACATTCAATGCAGTCAATACAACATATGCAGGTACAAAGACAGTAAGAGTAACATACGGTGGAAAGACAACAACATTCAGAGTAACAGTAGTTGAACTCGCAGTGGAAAGCATTGAAATCACAAAGCTTCCGGATACAACAGAATACTTCTTCGGAGATGAAGAACTTGATACAACAGGAATAGTTGTAGAAGCAGTATACAATAACGGAGAAAGAGAAGTCATCGACGAAGGTGAACTCTATTTCGAAGGCTTCGATGCAAGTGCACCCGGCGAAGTAGAAATCGTAGTATATTACGAAGACTTTGAAGCATCATTCAATATCACAGTCAAAGCACTCGATGTAACAAAGCTTGCAATAAAGACAATGCCGAAGAAGACATCGTACTTTACAGGTGAAACAGCAGACTACACAGGACTTACTCTCACAGCAACATACTCAAACGGTGTAACAACAACAGTTACAGAAGGATATACAGTAACAGGCTTTGATTCAACAACAGTAGGAACAAAGACACTTACAGTAGAGTATGAAGGAAAGACAGTAACATTCGATGTAACAGTCAAAGCAATTGAACTCGTATCAATTGAAATCGTAACACCTGCAGAAAAGACAGAATATTTCGTTGGAGATGCTGCAGATTATACAGGACTTACAGTCAAGGCAACATACAACAACGGAACAACAGAGATGATCGAAGATTATACAGTAACAGGATTCGATTCAATGACAGCAGGACAGAAGACAATTACAGTTGAATACAACGGCAAGACAGCTACATACAATGTAACAGTCAAGGTAATTGAACTCGTATCAATTGAAATCGTAACACCTGCAGAAAAGACAGAGTATTTCGTTGGTGATGCTGCAGATTACACAGGACTTACAGTCAAGGCAACATACAACAACGGAACAACAGCAATGATCGAAGATTATACAGTAACAGGCTTCGATTCAATGACAGCAGGCCAGAAGACAATTACAGTTGAATACAACGGCAAGACAGCTGCATACAATGTAACAGTCAAGGCAATCGAACTTGTATCACTTGTAATTGCAACAAATCCTGCAAAAACAACATACTACACAAACGAAGTATTTGACGCAACAGGACTTACACTTACTGCAACATACAATAACGGCACAACAGCAGAAATCACAGAAGGTTTTGTAGTTGGCGCAGTTGATATGACAACCGAAGGAACAAAGAACGTAACAGTTACATATGAAGGTAAGACAGTAAGCTTCAATATCACAGTAAATGCACTCTATATCACAAATGTTGAAATCAACACAATGCCTGATAAGACAGAGTATATGATCGGTGAAGCAGAAGATAATACAGGACTTACACTCAAAGTAACATACAATGACGGTTCCACAAAGGTTGTAAATGACGGATTCACAGTATTTGGCTTTGATTCATCAGTCAAGGGCGAAGTAACTATGATGGTTGAATACGTAGGCTATTATCTTACATATGATGTAACAATCATCGGTAAGGCAGACTTCAGCAAGGTAGATGCACTTCTTGCAGAGTTCAAGGCAGAGGATCCTTTGAAGTATACAAACTATGATGAGATTAATCTTGTGTATGTATATGACTTTGAAAACACAACATTACCTCTTGCAAAGAAAGCATACACCTCAGAAAAGGATCAGGCAGAAGTAGATGCACTGTATAACGAGCTCAAGGGTTACTATGATATGCTTGAACCCATTCCGGATGAACCGGTAATCGTAGAACGTTTTGAAATCGTAGGCGGTGCGAAGGTTGTTAAGCAGAGCGGAGTAAACTACATCGTAGGCCTTCAGCCGAGCCTTACAAAGGCAAAGTTCCAGAGCACATATGCAGATTATGAAAACGTAACACTCGTGTTCAATATGACAACAGCACGTTATATGGGTACAGGCTCAACACTTACAGTTAAGTCAACAGCAACAGGCGAAGTTATAGCAGAGTACGTAATCGTAATCTACGGTGATGTAGACGGATCAGCAACAATCAACGGTAGAGACGCAGCAGCAGTTTCTAATTCAATCACAGGTGTTGCAGATTCACTTACAGGTGCAGCAAAGCTTGCAGCAAACGTTGAAGGTGCAAGAGCTACAATCAACGCTAAGGATGCTTCAGTAATCCGTGCAGTTGCAGGTGGTTCAATGACAATTGACCAGTCAACAGGTAAGGGCGTCGAAATCTAAAACCCTATAATTTAAGCGGTATGGCTAAAAACCATACCGCTTTTTATATGCAAAAAAGACGCTGTAAAAAGCAATGCTTTTACAGCGTCTTGGTTATGTAATTATTAATAGAGCTTGATACCGCCGAAGGGTCTGATTGAAAGAACGTGGCACGAACCGTTGCCGTAAACAGCTTCAATCGTTGAACGGAACTCTTCGAGCATATCGTTAGGAACAAAAGCCTGAATTGTACCTGCGAAACCACCACCGTGAACTCTCCATGCACCCTTGCCTTTAAGCATCTCTTCACAGAGAAGGAGTGCTACTGAAAGTCCCTGCTCCTGAGGAGCCTTAGTTGTGAAAACATTCTGGTTATACATATATGATGAACGTCCGCTTTCAATGACGATATCCTTGAATGTCTCAAAATCATTGTTTGTAAGAGCTTCGACCTCTTTTACAGCACGCTTGTTTTCGTTATAGAAGTGTACCGCACGAAGTACCGCACGGTCGCCGCATTCTTCTCTGACGTGCTTGATATGTGTCATAAATTCTGATTCGTCAACATCACGGAGAACATCCTTGCCGAATACACCTGCAGCGTTTTCCATTTCGCCGCGTACAGCTGCATAATCATCTGTAAGGTCAGCGTGGCTTCCGCCTGTGTCTACGATGCAAAGAGCGTGACCGCAAGCAGCAAAGTCAAACTCAACCTTGTTGATTATGGGCTCTGAAGGATCCTTGAAATCGATTGTGATGAAGCTGCCGACTGAGCTTGCCATCTGGTCCATAAGACCGCAGGGCTTGCCGAAGTAAACGTTTTCAGCATACTGTGCAATCTTAGCCACATCAACAGCTGAAACCTTACCGTCATTGTAAAGGTGGTTGAGAATTGTACCTATAAGCACCTCGTAAGCAGCAGAGGAGGAGAGACCTGAACCTGCAAGAACACAGCTTGCACTTGCAGCGTTGAAACCGCCGATATTGTAGCCGTACTTCTTGAAGCCTGCGCACATACCGCGGATGAGACCCGATGACTTACCAAACTCGTTTTCGTGTGGCTCAAGGTCAGAAATATCGATTTCTATCATACCGTGACCGAGACTCTTTTCGCAAGCGATCATATCGTCACGCTTTGCAGCAGCAGCAACTGTATCGAGGTTAACACTTGCGGCAAGAACTTTACCGTGATTGTGGTCTGTGTGGTTGCCGCCGACCTCTGTTCTGCCGGGTGCGCTGAAGAAACTGATTCCGTCGCAGTCACCGAAAAGCTCAACGTATGCGTCGAGAATTTCTGCCTGACGTGTTTTCTGAGCACTTACAGCTTCGTCGCTTAAGTAAACTTCTTTGAGTCTCGCATCAAATTCATTTGATGCAAGTTTTTCTTTGATCTGGATTGAATTAGCCATTTGAGTTTTTCCTCCTGTACTGGATTTTTAAAATCTTGCTTATACCAAAAGTTGATATGCTTATTAAAAGAAATAAAAGAATGAACGGAACAAGGAATGCAGCAGACAGCGGATTAAATACGTTACGACCGATGAAGGTGTAGGTAATCAGCTGAGGTGCAAAACCTAAAAGAGAAAGTAAAATATAATCTCTGAATCTGAAACCCATCGCTCCGTAAAGTTTGCTTACGGGATTGGGTGGAATGCTTGGAATGAGTCTGAAAACTGCGAGAAGCCACGGGTTACCTTTGCCGTCATTCTCAATGAGTGAACTGATAGTGACATTTCTTTTGAGAATACTCTGAATTGCTTCAGAGCCGACTCTGCGTCCCCAGTAGTATCTTATTGAGAAGAAAACCGAAAGACATAAAGTATTGACCGGCAGTGAAAAGTATGCAGGAAAAACTGTACTTGTGATAGCACAAAGCACTGAAAGGGGATAGAACTGTATAGGAAATACTGCCTTGAAAACGTAAAGGAACACAATCACAATCAGCACATTCAGTTTGTCGTCCATAGCTTCGACTGAGTGTTCGGCATCAAGCAGATACTTGATATACGTCTGATACCACTGTTGCACATGATCGTTGTAAGAAATTATGAGTAACGCAGTAAAGGCTACAGCAAGAATCAGACACAGTGCCGAAACAAGGTTCAGAAGAGAACGGATTCGTTGCTCTCTTGATTTTTTTAGATTCTTTTTATTTGCTTTTGAAATGCTGCCCCCTCCCTTCAATTTACATACACAAACATTATACCTTTTTTTACCTGATAGGTCAATAGATTAATTATGTGGATTTTTGTTGTAATAAGACGAATTTGTTTTATTGACTATAGCGAGAATTTGTGCTATGATTTATTCGGAAATCTTTGTTAGAAATGAGGCGTGATTATGGATTACAAATCAAAATATCAGGAATGGCTCGGTTTCGATGAGGAAACAAAAGCTGAGCTTCTTGCAATTGAGGACGAAAAAGAAATTGAAGACAGATTTTATAAGGACCTTGAATTCGGCACAGGCGGTCTTCGCGGTGTTATGGGTGCGGGCGCAAACCGTATGAACAAGTATACGGTCAGCAAAGCTACAAAGGGTCTTGCAGACTATCTTATCAGTGAGTATAAAGAAAATATCAGCGTAGCGATCGCTTATGACTCAAGAAACAATTCAGCACAGTTTGCAGCTTATGCAGCTGAAGTGCTTTGCGCAAACGGTATCAAGGTTTTCTTGTATAATACTCTTATGCCGACACCGGTGCTTTCATTCACAGTCAAGCATCTCGGTTGCACAGCAGGTATCGTGCTTACTGCAAGCCATAATCCGAAGGAATATAACGGATATAAGATTTATGACGAAAACGGTTGTCAGCTTGTACCTCAGTATGCAAACAAGGTTATTGATTTTGTTAACGCTGTTACTGATATCAAGAATGTAGAGCATATGCCTCTTGACGAAGCTGCAGAAAAGGGATTTTACGTTTCAATCGGTATGGAAGTGCTTGATGCTTTCCTTGAAGCTGTTAAAAAGCAGTCTCTCTACGAAGAAAAGTCAGATATCAAAATTGTTTATACAGCTCTCCACGGTACAGGTAATATCCCTGTCCGCAAGGCTATCGAAGGTATGAATGTTTCAATAGTCAAGGAGCAGGAGCTTCCTGACGGCAATTTCTCAACAGTACGTTCACCCAACCCTGAGGAGAAGGACGCTCTCACACTCGCTCTCAAGCAGGCTGAGGCAGAGGGTGCAGACCTCGTTTTCGGTACAGACCCTGACTGTGACCGTATCGGTGCAGGCGTAAAGCACGACGGCAAGTATATCCTTGTTACAGGTAATCAGATGGGTGCTTTGCTCGTTAACTTTGTTCTCAATATGAGAAAGGATGAGCTTAACGAAAAGTCAACTCTTGTCAAGACTATCGTTACAAGTGAGCTTGGTGCAAATATCGCAAGAAAGTTCGGTCTTAACATCGTTGAAACTCTCACAGGCTTCAAATATATCGGTGAAAAGATCAATCAGTATGAAGTAAGCGGTGACAGAGAGTTCGTTATCGGTTATGAGGAAAGCTACGGCTACCTTACAGGCACACACGCAAGAGACAAGGATGCTGTCGTATCGGCACTTCTTGTTTGCCAGATGGCTGCATATTATTACAATAAGGGTATGACACTCATCGACGCACTCAATGAGATTTATGCAGAGTACGGCTTCTATCTTGATGCTCTCGATACATTCACACTCAAGGGCATCGACGGTGCACAGAAGATTCAGAGCCTTATGAACGAATTCCGTGAAAACGGAAGTAAGTTCTTTGACGGCATCAAGGAAGTTTTCGACTACTCAAAGGGTATCGGTGACCTTCCGAAGGAGAATGTTCTCAAGTACGTATTCAATGACGGCTCATGGATGGCAATCAGACCCTCAGGTACAGAGCCGAAGATCAAGCTTTACTACTCAATCCAGGATGCTGACAGAGAAAATGCATATGCACGTCTTGATGCAATCCGTGCAAAAATGAGTTCAATCGTTGAAGCGTAAATTTTTACTTTAATTATTGACAAAATGACGACTGTTATGTATAATATAACGGTCGTCAAGATATGCTGGTGTGGCGAAATCGGCAGACGCAAGGGACTTAAAATCCCTCGGTGGCAACACCGTACCGGTTCAAGTCCGGTCACCAGCACCAGAAAAAAGGACTTCACGAAAGTGAAGTCCTTTTTTCAACGAAATAAATCCCTTGTGGGATTTGTGAAATACGCTTTGCGTGTGAAATATTGCTTCGCAATGTGAAATGCGCTGCGGCACATGGGGATTTAGTTCATTTCACTTGATGCAAAGCATTAAATTTCACAATTTACGCAGTAAATTATTTCACGTTTGACGTCAGGCAAATATTTCACTATAAATAGCGGTTTGCATTTTAGTGGTGTACATCAAAACGAAAATCCGTTCACTTTTGTGAACGGATTTTTATTATTCATCGCAATATTAAAAAAGAGGCTGCAAAGCAACCTCTTTTTACTGTTATAATTTTATGCCTGAACCTTGTGGAAGATTTTCTTACCCTTTTTGATGATAACGGGCTCAGCCTTGAGCTGATCAGCTGTGAATGAAAGTCCGATATCAGCAACCTTCTTGTCATCAGCAGAAACGCCGCCCTGCTGAACGAGACGTCTGCCTTCACCACGTGACTTAGTGATGCCTGTCTTGACAAGAATTTCAAGAATGTCGATCTTACCGTCTGTGAAGTCTTCATCAGCGAGTGTTGTTGTCGGCATATTTGCACTGTCCATTCCGCCACCGAAGAGTGCCTTTGAAGCTTCTCTTGCTTTTTCAGCTTCTTCTTCACCGTGAACGAGCTTTGTAAGCTCATATGCGAGGATATCCTTAGCTTCATTAAGCTGACTGCCTTCCCAATCGCTCATAGCGTCGATTTCTTCAAGAGGAAGGAAAGTGAGCATTCTGATGCACTTGAGTACGTCCTGATCGCCTACGTTTCTCCAGTACTGATAGAATTCGTACGGGCTTGTCTTCTCAGGATCAAGCCATACAGCGCCTGAAGCTGTTTTGCCCATCTTCTTACCCTCAGAGTTCATAAGAAGAGTGATAGTCATAGCGTAAGCGTCCTTGCCGAGCTTCTTACGGATAAGCTCAGTACCACCGAGCATATTTGACCACTGGTCATCGCCACCGAACTGCATATTACAGCCGTACTCTTTGAAGAGGTGGTAGAAGTCATAGCTCTGCATGATCATATAGTTGAATTCAAGGAAGCTGAGACCCTTTTCCATTCTCTGCTTGTAGCACTCAGCACGAAGCATATTGTTAACTGAGAAGCATGTGCCGACCTCACGGAGAAGCTCAACATAGTTAAGGTCAAGGAGCCAGTCTGCATTGTTAACCATCATAGCCTTGTCTTCACCGAATTCGATGAAACGGCTCATCTGCTTTTTGAAGCAAGCGATGTTGTGGTCAATGTCTTCCTTTGTAAGCATCTTACGAAGGTCAGAACGGCCTGAAGGGTCACCGATCATACCTGTACCGCCGCCAAGGAGAGCGATGGGACGGTTACCTGCCATCTGAAGTCTCTTCATAAGGCAGAGTGCCATAAAGTGACCTACGTGAAGGCTGTCTGCTGTGGGGTCAAAGCCGATGTAGAAAACAGCTTTACCGTTGTTGATAAGTTCTTTGATTTCATCTTCGTCTGTTACCTGAGCGATAAGACCTCTGGCAACGAGCTCGTCATAAATTTTCATAACGATTTTCCTTTCTGATTTACGTTTTGTGACAGAAAATAAAAATACCTCTGTCGTCAGAAGACAGAGGACGAATTACCGTGTTACCACCTCTATTTATCATACTCTCGCAAGTATGACCTCAGCGAGTGCAAAAACACTCTTGCGCTTTAACGTGCGCACACGGTGCAGCCTACTGAAATATAAATTTGTTCAGTGCACAACTCAAGGATGTATTTCACACGGAAGCTCACGTTTTCTTACACCGACCGAAAACTCTCTTTGCTTAACTGCCGCATTACTTTTTCCTGTCACAGTCATTGAAGTGATTATATATTGAATTTGTTTTTTTGTCAAGCATACTTTAATTATCATCCGAAGATATGGTTTTGAAAGAAATCTTTTCGCCTGAATGTGCGTGAAATATTGCTTTTCAGGCATATATTTGGGCGTTAATTAAAGTATGAGTTGACGGAGAGTAAAAAATAGGGTAAAATATAGCGAATATTAAACGGATGGTGAAATCGCTATGCGAATGAGAAAAAAGAAAAACCTTGAAAGTCGCTTAAACGAGTGCAAAGATATCCTTTTTGAAGTACACTCAGATGATAAAAATTTCAGCACAGCTATCAATACAAAAACATATTTCAATTATAAAGAAATCTTTGGCAACAATAACCCAGTACATATGGAAATCGGCTGTGGTAAGGGTCAGTTTGTATGTGAAATAGCAAAACAGAATCCTGATATCAATTATATTGCCGTCGAAAAAAGCGCAAATGTAATTGTCCAGGCTTGTGAAAAGGCGATAGATGCCGGACTTAAGAATGTTTATTTCATCAAGGGTGGAGCTGAGTATCTTCCTTGCTTTATCCCTGATAAGACAATTGAAAGACTGTATCTCAACTTTTCCTGTCCTTTCCCGAAGAAAAAATATGCCAACCACAGACTTACCAATAAAACCTTCCTGAAGCTCTACGAAATGATGCTTGTTCCGCAGGGTGAAATTCATCAGAAGACGGACAATATGCACTTCTTTGAGTATTCGATAGGTGAATTATCCGATTACGGTTTCACAATCAAAAATGTTTCCCTTGATCTTCACAATTCTGATTTTGAGGGTAATATTGTTACAGAATACGAAAAACGCTTCTCTGACCTCGGTCAGCCGATATACAGACTGGAAGCTTATCTTAAATAATAAAAATCCTGCAAGGCTCAGGCTTTGCAGGATTTCTTTATATTATAATGTACTTTCGAGAATTTCGAGTTTTCCTTCAACTGTGTATTCACCGCTTGATGCAGGAATGAAAATGCTCTCACCTTTGACAAATGAAAGGGTAGTGTCGCCGCAGGTGACCTTGCCTTCACCTTCGAGGCAGAGGAGAGAAACAAAGCTCTCGTCATCTGCTGCTGCATTGTACTTACCGTCAACGTCGAGCTTATACATTGTGAAAAGGTCACATTTTGTAAGCTCAGCTCTTACAGCATTTTCAAATTTTTCAGTCTTTCTCTCTGAAGAATCTGCAATAACGGGCGGACAACGCTTGGTAACATCAGCAGCTTTATCAACGTGAAGCTCACGGGGCTTGCCGTCATTGCCGAGTCTGCCATAGTCATAAATTCTGTATGTTGTATTTGAGTTCTGCTGAACCTCTGCGAGGAGAATACCCTTGCAGATAGCGTGCATTGTGCCTGATTCGATAAAGAAAAGGTCGCCCTTCTTAACCTTGATTTTGTTGCAGATATCCATCATTGCATCGCTTTTTGCAGCTTCCTTGAATTCTTCAACGCTTACCTCACGGTTAAATCCGAGGATAAGCTCTGCATCAGGATCGCAGTCGAGGATGTACCACGCTTCTGTTTTGCCGTATTCACCTTCAACACGCATTGCGTATTCGTCATCGGGGTGTACCTGAATTGAAAGATTCTGCTTAGCATCGATGAATTTGATAAGAAGTGGGAAGAATTCAAACTGTTCGCCCTTTTTACCGCAGATAGACTTGTCCTCAAGGTAAACCTCCTGCAAAGTTTTACCTTCGTATTTGCCGTTCTTAACGGTTGAAGGACCTGCAGGGTGGCAGGAGAGTACCCATGCTTCAGCAGCAGGATTCTTGTCAGTTTTGATTCCGTATTCTTCGATAAGTCTTGTACCGCCCCAGATGTTGTCGGCTACAGACGGAGTAAGCTTTACCATTTCCATATTAAAACCTTCTTTTCAAAAAATTACCTATATATAATACTATATATGTTTCCTAAAGTAAAGCAAAAAAATCTTGACAAACAGAACAAATGTTCTCTATAATATATATTGTGATGCTACGGAGGTGGTAAGGAGAAATAAATGATTACATATGATTTAATGCTTGTGAAACAGCGGCTTACAGGTGCGGACAGATTTTCGATTGCTGCCAATGCAAACGAAACAGTTTGTCTGCGTTTTCATTTCGACTGCAACTGGCGTCGCTTTGACTCTAAGGCGGCTGTTTTCAGAAATTCAGATTCAAAGTATTACATAATTGAAATTCTTGACAATCGGGCAAAGGTACCGTGGGAGGTACTTACCAAGAAGGGTGAATTTGAGCTTTCTGTCATCGGCTTTGAGAAGCAGAAGGTGATCACCTCAGATAAGGTTGAGATATTGGTTTCAGAAAACCTTCTGCCCGAGGATTATAAAACCTTCAGCCCGTCAGAAGAGCTTTTTGACAGGTTCAAAAAGGAATGTACTGCACAGGCGTATCTTGATTATAAAGATGAGATAACCACCCTTAAAAACGCGCATACAGCTGAAAAAATGCAGCTTGGTGCACAGATAAACGAAGCGAATGAGCGTACACTTGCGTTAATCGCTGAAAAGGACAGGGAGATAGAAACTCTTAATTCTGAACACAATTCTCAGCTTGTTGAGTTAAACAAAACAATTGATACTCTTGAAAATACATTAAGTGTTTATTCGCAGAAGGCTGAGTGGTGGGATATGATCGACCGTGCAATCAGTATGAAGAATTCACCAAACTATGCACTGTGGGCAGGAGGCACAGAAGAGTTTGAACTCCCGATGCTTAACACATCTTCTATAACAGCGTTTTCTACCAACAATTTCAGTACATATCTTACTTCTGTAGGACTTGATTTGTCATCAGTTACGTCTTTTTCTTCTGTTTTTTCTTCTAAAAACGGTATACGTAAGCTTGAATTGAAAAATGCAGGAAAAGTCTCAACTTTTGCAAATCTTTTTGAAGGCTGCAAAACTATCAGTGAGGTTACTATTGATTCCGTCAGAGGCTGTGGCACGTTTACCCGTTTTGCGAATGATGCGTCAATGCTTCAGAGATTCAGCTTCGGCGGCACCCTTGAGGCTGCCAGCTATGAAAGAGCGTTTTGCAACTGCCTTGTCTTAAGGGAGATTGACGGTCTGATAGATCTCGGCTTTGCGAGCAATGTAAATGCGATGTTTACAAACTGTGCAAGTCTGGAAACCGTCAGATTTGTAAAGGACTCAATTATTCTCAGCATAGACTTTGCCGGTTGTGTGAATCTCTCAAAGGAAAGCCTTGTGAATATATTCAATGGTCTTTGTCCCGATGTTTCACGAACACTTACGGTTTCTACCTATGCCTTTGAAAATAATTTTACTGTTGACGAGAGAGATGAGTGGATTTCTTTTGTAACTGAAGACAAGGGCTGGGCGCTCAGCTTAGTGTAAGGAGGAAAAATAAATGGAAAGAGAACATATTGACATTGTTGATTATCTTAGTATCGTTGCCGTAAAAAACGGTGATCGGGTTAAGCGTTACGAAATCTCTCCGATTGAAACGGAAGGTTTTTATCGCATAAGTGAAAACAGAATTGAGACGGGTAAAGTATACTTCCCGGGCTCGTGGGGACTTGATGCGATTCTGGCGGATATCAAAAGGGTAAACTGAGCATATTTGTCCCGGATGCTTCATATAATGCCATAGATTATAAAAAAGAGAGGTTTTAGTATGAGCATTGAGCTTACAACAAGAAGCATAGGGACGAAAGAAATTTTTTATGATGATTTTGTCGAGCAGGGAGTGGACTGTGATATCACTATGCCCGATTACTGTCCTGATATAATGCGTATTATCAAGTGCAGTCTTACTGCAGGCATTACAAATTCAAAGCTTATAGGTGACAGAGCTACTGCTGACGGTAATGCTAAAATAAGGATAATCTACGCTGATGAGAAAAATAACATATGCAGCTATGATCACGACTATCCTTTTTCAAAATATGCCGAGTTGAGCACTGCTTATGATAATGCTTTTTTATGCTGTAATGTAAAGACCGAGTACGTTAACTGCAGAGCAGTGAGCAAAAGACGTATTGATGTACACGGGATAGTCAGTCTGCGGTTCAGGGTGGTGGGCGACAAAAGCCTTTCACTTATATGCGATGCCTGCGGAGACGGTGTACAGCTCAAAAGAAAAGGCATTGACATTGACGATGTGGTAGCTGTTGCTGTCAGGTCATTTGAGGTTGCACAGGTTGAAAATGTAGGTGATGCAAACGGAGGTATAGGTAAAATTCTTGATGCTTTTGCTTCGCCCGTACTCAATGAATGTAAACTTATAAAGGGTAAGATGCTTATAAAAGGGGAGCTTTTTGTAAGGGTTGTGTATTGCTCTGATTCGGGAAGCAATGAAGCGTGTGTGCTTAATTGCCTGATACCTTTCAATGAAATTGCAGAAGCATCAGCAGTCACTGACAACTGTAAAGTGGATGTGAAAATGCACGTAACCAGACTGACGGCTGAACCCAAAACAGACAATGACGGCGAATACCGTTATATGAATATAAATGCCGAGGTACTCGCACAGCTTACCGCATATGAGCGTAAAAGCGTCAGTGTGGTAACTGATACTTACTCGACTGATTACGAAACTGATACGCAGTTTGATCCTGTGGAATTTATGCAGGTGAGTCACACTGTCAGAGAAAACGTACTTTGTAAGCATAATCTCGACTTGTCATCGATGAAACCGCAGAAATTATATACCTTTTCCGTTATGGCACCCGAAAGTAAATGCTCTATTCAGGATGATAAATTTATTGTAAGAGGTAAGATCCCTGTAAATCTGATCGTGATGGATACTGATGGTGTGCCGATGCTTTGTGAAAGAGAAGCTGAGTTTGAGTGTGTAAAAAATATTGATGACGGAGAAAATCTTGTCTTTGATCCTTATGTAAGTATAGGCGGATGCTCAGCATCGCTTAATTCTGACGGAAGCGTAGAGTTTAAGGCAGAAGTGCTGATCAACGGTCAGGTGATGAAGCGTGTGGGCGAGAGGGTGCTTGTTTCTCTTGCGACAAAGGACGCTTCTATGAAAAAGGATAAAAAATCCTGTGTTGTGGTCTACTTTTGTTCAGGTGATGAGAGTGTCTGGGAGATCGCACGTAAATACAATACAACTGTAGAAGAGATCATGGAGGAAAATGAACTCAGCACGGATTATCCGGAAAATGAGAGAATGTTGCTGATTCCTGTAAAATAAGTGTTGCAAATTTTTGTCTTTAATGGTAAAATGAGTGAAGTGGATTTTCCACAATCACATTTTGAGGAGAATAAAATTATGTTGAAATTAAAAGACATTGATAAGGCTGCTGCCGCAAAGGGTAAAGGCGTTGAAACCTTCTGGCAGTTCATTAAGTTTATTGTCGTAAGCTTGGGCGCATTTGTTATCCAGCTTTTCTTACCTTACCTTGTTAAGCTGCCGATGTCAGAAGAGTTTCTTGCAAGACCCTACGACCTTTTCAATTTAGGTATCTGGTCATCTGAAAAGGCTGCATCAGCAGGTATGGACACAACAGGTCTTGGTCTCTTTATCGCTCTTACATCATGTAACATTCTTGCACAGATCTTCTCTTTCTTTGTAAACAGAGAAAAGACATTCAACTCTTGTGCAAATATCAAGGTTGTTTTCCCGATTTACCTCGTTGTTACTATTGCTCTCATCGCATTCTCAGCTTGGTTACAGCCGTTCTTGGTTAACTTCCTTACATCCAAGAATTTGGGTGGATCAGCAATTGCGATCTCAGGTGCTATCTGTGCTTGTATCCAGTTCTTCCTCTATTTCCCGATTCAGATGATTCTTTTCCGCAAGAAGAAGGAAGACAAATAATCATATACAACAAAAACCGTTCGGATTTTCCGAACGGTTTTTTTATAGCTATTTATTATATTTTTTCAGTTTTCCAGACTTCACCCTCAAGGTTTTTCCACATAATCTTATCACCGTCAAGGAGAATGTAACCGTGTTCACTGTTTTCCTTCGGGATTGATACTGAGCCGGGATTAACGTAAATGAAATCGCCCTTATCCTCAAATGCGGGAATATGAGTATGTCCGTTGAGGAGGATGTCACCCTTACTCAGCTTCGGCGGATTTGCAGGGTTGAAGTTGTGACCGTGTGTTGCAAAAATCATTTTATCCTCTGTGTAGAAAATTGCATATTCTGCGAGTACGGGGAAGTCAAGTACCATCTGGTCAACCTCCGTATCGCAGTTGCCTCTTACGCAAAGGAGCCTGTCTGCAAGGGGATTGAGCATAGCAATAACCTCTTTGGGTGCATACTCCTTCGGCAGGTCATTACGCGGACCGTGATAAAGAATATCGCCCAAAAGCAGGAGTCTGTCAGTGCCTTCCTTTTCAAAAGCTTCGAGAAGCTTTCTGCAATAGTATGCAGAACCGTGTATATCCGATGCAATCATAATTTTCATAATTAAACCTACCTTACTGCATATTCAGCTATGCGTTCAACACATTTGCCGTCACATGCGCTCATATATTTTTCCTTGAAATCAGCGATCTTTTCCTCCTGACAGCTGCCACTGAGGATTGAAGCTACGATTTCTTCATTTGTTTTTACGATTCTTCCGGGCACAAAGCTTTCATATTCGAAATAAAAGCTCCTGTCACGCTTATACATATCAAGGTCATACGCGTAAAAAATCATCGGCTTGTCGAGCAGAGCATATTCAAATATAAGTGATGAATAGTCAGCGATAAGATAATCAGCCGCACAAAGTGCTGTTTCAATCGCGAGAGAATTAGATGCATCAAAAACGAAATCGCCGAAATCCTTCTTCTGCTCTTCGGTCAATCTGTATTTTTTAGCCGTAAACGGATGAAGCTTCAGTACAAGAGCGTAGTCTTTACCGAGCGTGTCCTTGAGAAGCTTATAGTCAAGAGGCTGATCATTATATGACTGCTCAGGAGAGTTACCTCTGAATGTGGGAGCATAGAGGATGATTTTTCTGTCACCGATCTGTGGAAATTCTTTAAGAACAGTGTCACGGCAACCGTTGACAAACTGCTTGTCAAAAAATATATCTGTCCTCGGAGTGCCGAATGGCTTGATTATACGCTCGTTACATCCGAAGGCCTCAGCGTAGCAGGGGATTACACTCTCAGCAGAAACAAAAACGTCCGTGTAGGTGTTGTGCATCGGGAAGCGAAGCATATCCTCACGGCTGCCGCCCCAGGCAAGGTCAAGTGTTGAATAACCCCACTTTTTGAAAGCACCGCAGGCGTGCCAGAGCTGAATTACTTTTGTACCTTCGTTAGGCTCGTGTGCGTACAGGGGATCGAAGTTGTCAGTGATGAAAACACATTTGCAGCGTGCATAATATCTCTGAAACGTGATGTCAAAAAGTATACGCTTCAAAGAACTCTGCGGAGCCTGCATTATTTTACAGTTGTATCCTTTTTCTGAAAGGTACTTGTAAAGACCTGTCAGGTTATCGGGCATCTGAGTGTAATTTTTGCTGAATGCGAAAAGAATGAGCTTTTCATCAATAGGCTTGAATGAAGAAAGCTTGAAGGCGAGAGGCCAGATGACATAGAAGAAAAGCTTTCTTCTGAGTATATTTATAAAGGATACGATTTTTGCCATAATATCCCTCCGTGAAAAATCTTAAAAAGACAAAGAGGCTGTCAGAAAGACAGCCTCTGTATCATCATGTGCATTAAACGGCACGTGTTACCTTACCTGAACGTAAACAACGTGTGCAAGCATATACCTTGCGCGGAGAACCGTTAACAACTGCCTTAACACGCTTAATGTTCGGCTTCCATGTTCTGTTTGAACGTCTGTGTGAGTGAGAAACCTGAATACCGAAAGAAACACCTTTGCCGCAGAATTCGCATTTTGCCATAAGTCGGCACCTCCTTTTTTAGTTACGAATACTAAACAACATTTCGTATAATAACAGATATTTAAGAAAAAATCAACCTTTTTTCGCAACAATTTTTATTTTATTTCAAATTTTTTTAGAAAAATACTATTGCTTTTTTGATTTACATAATGTATAATACACTCATCGAACATTTGTACGGCTACGGAGGTATAAAATTATGGCAGATAAACAAAGGGCACTTGAAACTGCGATTGCCCAGCTTGAAAAGCAGTACGGCAAAGGTACTGTTATGAGACTCGGTCAGAACGCAGGTATGACAGTTGAAGCTATTTCTACAGGTTCTCTTTCCCTTGACGTTGCTACAGGCATCGGCGGACTTCCCAAGGGCAGAATTGTCGAGATATACGGACCTGAATCTTCAGGTAAAACTACACTTGCTCTTCACGCTGTAGCAGAGGCACAGAAGGCGGGTGGTGAGGCAGCTTTCATTGATGCTGAGCATGCGCTTGATCCTGTTTATGCAGCTAATCTCGGTGTTGATGTTGATTCACTTCTCGTTGCACAGCCCGATAACGGTGAGCAGGCTCTTGAAATCACAGAGGCTCTTGTACGCTCAGGCGCGATCGATATTGTCATCGTTGACTCTGTTGCTGCACTTGTTCCCCGTTCTGAAATCGAGGGCGAAATGGGTGACTCTCACGTTGGTCAGCACGCAAGACTTATGTCTCAGGCGCTCAGAAAGCTTGCAGGTGCTATCAATAAGTCCAATACTATTATTATTTTCATCAATCAGCTTCGTGAAAAGATTGGTGTTATGTACGGTAACCCCGAAACAACAACAGGTGGCCGTGCACTCAAGTTCTACGCTTCTATGCGTATGGACGTTCGCAAAATTGAGGCTCTCAAGGCTTCAGGCAGTGAGTTTATAGGCGCAAGAACAAGAGTAAAGATTGTTAAAAACAAGGTTGCTCCGCCGTTTAAAGAGGCAGAGTTTGATATTATGTTCGGTGAAGGTATATCAAAAGTTGGCGAGATTCTCGATATAGCTGTTGCACTTGATATCGTAAATAAGAGCGGTGCATGGTTCTCCTACGGTGAAACAAGACTCGGTCAGGGCAGAGATAACGTTAAAGAGCTTATCAAAAACGATCCTGAGCTTATGGCTGAGCTTGAACAGAAAATCAGGGATAATATGGACAAGCTTACACAGATGGGCAAAGCATCAAGCAAAAAGTCCGTTAAGCCTGTAATGCCGGCAGCTCCCGTTGCTCCTGCAGCATCTGCTGCACCTGTAACCAAGGCTTCTGCAAAGGCAAAGCTTGATATCGCGGTTGATGACTGATGAAAATTACTGCTAAACAGGGTAAAGGTACAAAAATACATATTCATATCGACGGTGAATATCTGCTCACTGTTGATGAAGATTTCTGGTTTTCATCAGGCTATATATCAGGTGATGAAATTGACGACGGGGACCTGGCTGCCTTTAAGGAGGCGGCAGGCTCCCGCCTTGCTTTTAACAGTGCAATGTTCAGCCTTGACTTGCGTGACCATTCCGAAAGAGAGCTCAGAACCAAGCTTTCAAGGAAATATGATGAAAATTCAGTCAACACAGCAATGGAAAAATTAATTGACCTCGGTCTTGTGAATGACCGTCGCTATGCTGAACTTCTTGTACGTGAACTGTACGAAAGAAAAAAATACGGCAGAAACCGTGTGAAAAATGAGCTTTACAAGCGTGGGATTGACTCAGAAATCATAAATGAAGTCATTGAAGAGTATGAAAATGAATCTGAACAAGATAATATTCAAACAATAGTTGATATTATCAGAAAAAAATATTATAATAAGTTGATTGACGAAAAATCACGTCAGAAGGTTGTTGCCGCGCTTGTTCGTCTGGGTTATTCTTTTTCAGACATACGTCAGGCTATGAGCGAGTTTTCGTCAGACGAATTTTATGAAGAATACTAAGGTGATTTTATGGGTTATCAGATAGGTTTGATTTCTCTCGGCTGTCCTAAAAATCAGGTTGATGCCGAGCGTATGCTTGCTCTTATGGATGAAGCAGGTCATTCAATTGTTGATTATGTTGACGGCTGCGATGTTGTAATTATCAACACCTGTGGTTTTATTGATGATGCGAAAAGAGAGGCTATTGAAAATATTCTCGACACGGTTGAGCTTAAAAAAGAAGGCTTAGTTAAAAAGATTATTGTTACAGGCTGTCTCGCACAGCGTCATAAGGAAGAAATTGCCAAGGAAATTCCTGAGGTTGATGCAGTTATCGGCATTGGTGCAAACGGTGACATCCTTAAGGTGATTGAGAATGTAATGTCAGCTGATGAGCTGATTGAAAGCTTCCCGCCGCAGTCAGAGCTTCCGCTTGACGGTCAGCGAATTCTTACAACCCCCGAGCATTGGGCATATCTCAAAATTGCTGACGGATGCTCAAACAGATGTACATACTGTACTATTCCGTCAATCAGAGGCGATATGCGAAGCCGTAAGATGGAAAATATCGTCGACGAAGCAAAACAGCTTGCTGAGGTTGGTGTTAAGGAGCTTATAGTTATCGCTCAGGATACAACAAGCTACGGCCTTGACCTTTACGGTGAGCTGAAGCTTCCCGAGCTTTTGGAAAAGCTTTGTGAAATTGACGGAATTGAGTGGATCAGACTCCTTTACTGTTATCCTGACAGAATTACTGATGAGCTTATCGCAACCATCCGTGATCAGGAGAAGATTGCAAATTATATCGACCTTCCTCTTCAGCATGCGAATGACAGAATCCTCAAGGCTATGAACCGCAGAGGTACAGCTGATGAGATCAGAAATACTATAGGAAAGCTCAGAGCTGAAATTCCGGATGTAGTTATCAGAACAACCTTTATCACAGGCTTCCCCGGCGAAGATGAAGAAGCATTTGATGATCTCGCTGCTTTTGTGAACGAGGTGGAATTTGACAGGCTCGGCTGCTTCTCCTTCTCTCCACAGGAAGGCACACCTGCTTATGATATGCCTGATCAGGTCGAGGATGACGTGAAGGTTCGTCGCGGTGAGATTATAATGCAGGATCAGCTTGCTATAATGGAAGAAAAGAATAACGAAAAGATAGGAAATACATACAAGACGATTGTTGAAGAATATGATTCGTATTCAGACAGCTATATCGGCAGAACTTATATGGATGCACCTGAAATTGATTCGGTTGTTAAGTTTACAAGTTCAGAAAATCTCGAAATCGGTGATTTTGTCGATGTTAAAATCTTTGATTTTGATGAGTATGATCTTATCGGTGAGGTAAGATAATGAATACACCAAACAAAATCACACTGTTCAGAATGTTTATTGCACCGATTTTTTTGGTGATATACATTCTTGATATCAAATATAAAATGTTGATATCTGCGTTGATATTCGCTGTTGGTGCTGTTACGGATGCTATAGACGGCAAATTGGCACGAAAGAATAATATTGTTACAAATTTCGGCAAATTACTTGATCCGATAGCTGACAAGGTGCTTGTAACTGCTGGTTTTCTGGCTCTTATGAATGACGGCCTTTGCAATATCTGGATCGTAATGCTTATGCTCACAAGAGAATTTGCAGTAACATCAGTCAGACTTATCGCTGCAGCACAGGGAGTTGTAATACCTGCGAATATTGGTGGTAAAATAAAAACAATATCACAGATGGTTTCGCTCATTTCTGTTATGGTAATCGGAGAGGTGAATAACATTTGTGAGCTCGGACTTCCGTTGTCCGTTATTTCAAATATTCTGCTTGGTATAACTGCAGTTATATCCGTAATTTCAGGTCTTGTTTATATTTCAGACAGCAGAAAAGTAATCGATTTTAAAAGTTAAGTGAGGTGTGTGGATATGGTTATTTCATCCGCAAGACTTATGAGAAAAGCTTCAAACGAAGGCTATGCAATCCCTGCATTCAATATTGATAATCTTGAATCTGCGATGGCTGTTTCAGAGATTATGCACGAAATGCGCCTTCCTCTTATTGTGCAGATGATTCCACGTACTCTTAATTACGGTGGAGTCGCAATCTATCCTGCTATGATGCGTGAGCTTATGGCGGATTGTCCGGTGGATTATGCACTGCATCTTGACCACGGCAACAGCCTTGCACTTGCTCAGAGGTGTATCGCAAGTGGCTTCTCTTCAGTTATGTATGACGGAAGCGCTATGAGCTTTGAGGATAATGTTAAGTTCACAAAAGAAGTAACGGACTTTGCACTTCCGATGGATGTTTCGGTTGAGGGTGAACTGGGCACTATAGGCGGTAAGGAAGAGGGCGATACAGACCTCGAAGCTTCCTATACAAGTGTAAGCGAGGCGGAGGAATTCGTACGTCGCACAAATGTCAGCACACTCGCTATCGGAGTAGGTACTGCTCATGGAATATACAAGGGTGAGCCCAAAATCAATGTGCAGAGAATCAAGGATATACATGAAGCTGTTGAGACCCCGCTTGTACTCCACGGTGCATCAGGACTCTCAGACGAAGTACTTCGTGACTGTATTGCAGCAGGTATAAGCAAGATTAATTTTGCAACCGAGCTCAGACAGGCTTATACAAACGGAATCAAGGCGGAGTTTGAAAAAGATCCCGAGCTGTTTGACCCGAAAATATATATGCGCGGTGCAATTGACTGCATCAAAGATGTTCTCAGATCTAAAATCAATATTTGCTACGGTTTGAAATCAGAATAAAATAAAAAATTACGGTCTGCTGAAAGCAAACCGTAATTTTTATTTTCTATTGCCGTTTTTGTCAAAGTTTTTTCTGAGTGAGATTTCGACCGGGATGAGCAATGAGATGAAAATCAAAACCTGAATAAGAGTTATCACTGCTGCAAAACGGTAAATGATGTTTTCAGGCTTTCCGAAAGAGAAAAGCATCGCTGCAATTGAAGAGGGAAGTAAAATCAATCCTGATTTGAACCGCAAAGCCCCCATATAACTGTGTGCAAATTCCCAGGTTTCATTACTTTTGGTGGATAGTGCTGTGTGGTAAGCGAAAAAACTGCTGTTTTTCCTCGGAGTTCTTTTTTTGAAAATACTGCCGTTAATTATCAGAATAAGAGGTAAAAAGCAAACAACGGCACACATAAGAAACCATAACAACATTTGGAGTTCCTCCGGGTTATCTCGGCTTATATTTATTAATCATGTCGTTCTTCATATCCCAGAGAGCCTGAGACATATCAACATAATAATTATGCGGGTTTTCAAAACGCTTGACCTCATCCCAGAGCGTATCGACCTGCTGTGCACAGTAATCACGGATACTCTTAAGGTCAGGATAGTCATATACACATTTTCCGCCTAAGAAAAGCGGCTGAAGCAGGGGACGCGCGACGAAGTTTTCAAGAGTCTTTCTCTTCCATGTAACGTCCGGGTCGAAAAGCTCGTACGGTTGCGAATCATCGACGATTTCATCCTCGAGGGTGATAAGGTCAGCGATAGCTTTTCCGGTTTCCCTGTCATAGAGACGCCAGAGCTTTTTTGCTCCGGGTGTTGTAACCTTTGCTACGTTTTCGCTGAGCTTGATTTTAGGCTTCATAACGCCGTCGCTTTCTACTGCAACGAGCTTGTAAACTCCGCCGAAAACGGGTGTTGATGAGGCAGTGATGAGCCTTTCACCGACTCCGAATGAGTCTACCTTCGCACCCTGACGAAGCATATCTCTTATAATGTACTCGTCAAGTGAATTTGATGCAACTATCTTTACATCCTCAAAGCCTGCCTCGTCAAGCATCTTTCTTGCTTTTATTGAGAGGTAAGTTATATCACCACTGTCAATTCGTATTCCCTTTGGTCTGAAGCCGCGGGGGAGCACCTCACGTCTGAAAGCTTCGATAGCGTTCGGAATACCCGATTTGAGAACATCATATGTGTCTACAAGAAGTGTACAGTTGTCAGGATAAGCTTTTGCATAAGCACAGAAAGCATCAAGCTCTGTATCAAAAAGCTGGACCCAGCTGTGTGCCATCGTGCCGAGAGCCGGGACTCCGAATTCACGGTCGGAAATAGTACACGCTGTTCCTGAGCAGCCACCGATATAGGATGCTCTTGCACCGTAAACAGCACCGTCGAAGCCTTGTGCACGGCGTGAACCGAATTCCATTATATCCCTGCCTTGTGCAGCACGTGCGATTCTGTTCGCCTTTGTTGCAATAAGACTCTGATGATTGATAGCAAGAAGCAGCATTGTCTCGATAAACTGAGCCTGAATTGCGGGACCCCTGACAGTAACAATCGGTTCGCGGGGGAAGATAGGTGTACCTTCGGGAACACAGTAGATGTCGCAGCTGAAATCGAATGTTTTGAGGTAATTTAAAAATTCCTCACCGAAACCGCGTTTTCTGAGATATTCAATATCTTCGTCTGTGAACTCGAGATTTTCGAGATACTGTGACAACTGTTCAACACCTGCCATGATGGCAAAACCACCGTTATCAGGTACAGTTCTGAAAAACATATCAAACTGAGTTATGTCGTCACCCTTGCCGTTGAGGAAGTAACCGTTTGCCATAGTCAGCTCGTAAAAGTCAGTAAGCATTGTCAGATTGCGCTTTTTCAGGTCATTCATCAGGAACACCGCTTTCAGTCAGTTTTTGAAATTATATCACAGTAAAAAATAATTTACAATACACTACAAAACGATAAAAATGTATAAATTTAGTCTTTTATTGATACATAAGTATAAAATTGTCTAAAAATAACCTTTTAAAAAGATAAATATATGGTGGTTTCTCTCAAAATTTTGCTAAATGATTAAAAACTATTGAGAACTTTATTTTAAAGTGATAAAATAACGTCGTAATTTCAGTTACACAAAGAGGTGAGTTTGTAATGAGAACAAGAAAACAGGAACTCGGTGATATGAACATTATCGGCGCTAAAGTGGAAAAGCAGAGAAAAGCGATCGGTATGAAGCAGAAGGATCTCCTTGCACAGCTTCAGATAAGCGGAATTGACCTTAATGCTTCAGGTCTTTCGAAGCTTGAAGGTCAGCTCAGAGGTGTAACCGATTATGAGCTTAAGGCGATAGCTCTCGCACTTGATGTCAGTGTTAATTGGTTGCTTGGTATTGAAGAATAAAATTTGACTGCTTTTGTTGAAAAAGCAGTCTTTCTTTTTATTGACAAAGAATGTAGGTTTATTGTAAAATTATAGCTGTGATCAAACTATTTAAGGAGATTTTTTTATGGCAGTTTTCAAACCCTTCAGAGCGATAAGACCTGTTGAAGAAAAAGCAGCAGCTGTTGCGGCTTTGCCGTATGACGTAATGAACAGCGAGGAAGCGAGAGAGATGGTAAAAGGTAACCCATATTCTTTCCTTCACGTTGATAAAGCTGAGGTTGACCTCGACAGAAGTGTTGATCTTTATGATAAAAAAGTATATCTCAAGGCAAGAGAAAATCTCGATAAGCTCGTTGATGAAGGTACGTGCAGAATGGACGATGCTGAGTGTATATACATTTACCGTCAGATTATGAATGGCAGAAGCCAGACAGGACTTGTCGGCTGTACTGCAATTGATGATTATATCAATAATATAATCAAAAAGCACGAGCTTACCCGAGCAGATAAGGAAGCTGACAGAATCAATCACGTTGATTACTGTGATGCAAACACAGGTCCGATTTTCCTTACTTACCGTGAGGATGATTTTATCAATAGTCTCGTTGAAAAGTGGAAGTCAGAGCATGAACCTGTTTATGACTTTGTTTCTGACGGTGTAGGCAACACGGTATGGGTGATTGACTGTCCTGAAACAATAGCAACACTTTCTGAGAAATTTGCTGAAATTGACTATCTCTATATCGCAGACGGTCATCATCGTGCGGCATCTGCCGTAAAAGTAGGCAAGATGCGCCGTGAGCAGAACCCCGGATACACAGGCGAAGAGGAATTTAATTTCTTCCTCGCGGTTCTTTTCCCTCGTAACGAGCTTGAAATTATGGACTATAACCGTGTTATGAAGGATCTTAACGGATACACAAGTGAAGAGTTTATGGAGAAAATCGCTGAGGTATTTGAGGTTGAGTCAGTAGGCAGCGAGGCTTATAAACCTGAGGCAAAGCACACATTCGGAATGCTTCTCGACGGCACATGGTACAAGTTAACGGCAAAGGAAGGAACCTTCGACCCGAATGATCCCGTTGATCAGCTTGATGTTTCGATTCTTCAGAATAAGGTGATTGCTCCGATTTTCGGAATTGACGATCCGCGTACTGATAAGAGAATCGACTTCATCGGTGGAATACGTGGTCTTTCAGAGCTTGAAAGAAGAGTCAATACAGATATGAAGATAGCCTTTTCAATGTATCCGACTACTCTTGATGACCTTATGGACATCGCAGATGCAGGTCAGATTATGCCACCGAAATCAACGTGGTTCGAACCGAAACTGATGAGCGGTCTTTTTATTCATAAGTTATCATAAGCAAAAAATTACAGCGTATTTATGAGCACCATAAATACGCTGTTTTTATTTATATTTCAATGTTAATTAAATGTTCTTTTTTAAATCAGCAAGTGATTGCTCAACTGAGCTGCTGTGACGCTCCTGCATGGAGGTTGTCCATTCGTCGAGTATATCAGCTGATTTTTCTATGTCGCTTACGTGAACGTAAGCTGCTCCGTTGATGAGTGACGCACAATATTCTTCGGTGTTGTCAATCCCGGAAACTATGAAGGGGATACCGAAGTCGTTTAGCGTTGACACTGTTTCTTCAGTAGCTTGTTCAGCATCTATAACGATACCGCTTGCTCCGTAACGTGCTATACATTCAGGTGCTGAAAAAGTACCGTCAGCAATAGCAGTGTTGTCCTCGTCTGTCAGTTTATAGTCTAAAAGGAAGGGGAGGATGGTGCTGTCAGAGTCGATCAGTCCGTAATGCTCCTCGTCTATTCCGATCAGAAAAGTTCTGCTGAGCATATTATGCTTTACTGCAATATTATTAAGCTTGTTCATTTCAGAGAGCTGAACGATATTAAGGTAAATTACAGTATCGCTGTATTTGTCGGCATTCATCTCGAGGAAAAGCTCCTCAACGGTTGTTGCTGAA
Source organism: Acutalibacteraceae bacterium (assembly GCA_036309125.1). Classification (GTDB taxonomy): domain Bacteria; phylum Bacillota; class Clostridia; order Oscillospirales; family Acutalibacteraceae; genus CAG-488. The sequence goes on from JAXJUJ010000209.1 coordinate 25,533, forward strand.
TCTCTCTCTTCATAGTTATCAGTAATAACGGGTGTGCCGTCGTTGCGGAAGCAAAGGTCAACTATGACTGCATCAGCACCGAGGCGTACTGCCTCCTTAACCCCTGCGATAGAGTTGGTCTTTTCATCTATTTCTATGCAGTGAGATATCAGCACAACGTTGTCAACATTTTTCAGATCCTGTGACAGATACTCACGTATCTGACTGTTTTCAACTGCATTTCTGATAAGAGGAACAGTTATCACTGCGACTGCAACGAGAAAAATTATCGCTATAGAGATGATAAGAATACTGCGTTTCTTATTTTTCAAGCAAAGCCCTCCTGTAAAGCTCAGCTGTTGTCTTGTTCATTTCATCCATATGTTCTTCAATTTCTCTTACGAGCTTGAACTGTGTACGGCATCTTACAAGGTTATGCTCAGGATAAGCTGTTTTGAAGTAAACGTCACCGTTAAGGAAGTCTGTAAGGAAACGTACACCGCATTCAAGTGTCATAAGTTTTGCGGAGAAGGCGAGGTTGTCAACTTCGTTCTGTGTAAGTGACTCTGCAGCCTCAGAGAGGAAGCCTTCAGCATAAGCGTTATAAAGCTCGATATCAAGGTTGAATTTATCAAGGTCTTTTTCATCCTCGTCAGCAGTTACAGCTCCTGAACGGATACCGTCGCCAAAGTCATAAAGAGAAAGACCCGGCATAATTGTATCGAGGTCAATGACACAGAAAGCTTCGTTTGTGATCTTGTCGAAAAGTACATTGTTGATCTTTGTATCGTTGTGTGTAACGCGTACGGGAAGATCACCTGATTTGATCATATCAGTGAGCTTTGAAGCATCAGCTTCTCTTGAAAGTGCGAATTCGATTTCTTCCTTGGCTTCATCAAGTCTGCCTGAAAGATTTTTCTCAATAGCTTCCTTGAAAGCCTCGTAACGGGAGGGTGTATTGTGAAAGTCGGGGATAGTCTCGAAAAGATTGTCGATCGGGTAATCTGCAAGTCTTTTCTGGAATACACCGAAAGCCTTTGCTGAACGGTACATCTTTATCGGATCATCAACCTTGTCATATGTAGTGCAGCTTCCGATATAGTTGTACGCTCTCCAGCAAGCACCGCTGTCATCGCTGTAATACGGTGAATTGTCCTTGGTGTAAAGGAAGGTGAGTGTCTCGCGCTCAGGATTTCCTCCGTCAAGGATTATCTTGTTTCTCATAAAGCTTGTGACGTTCATAACGTTTGACATAAGCTCGTCCGGCTTTTTGAATACATTGGGATTGATAAGCTGTAAAATGTACTCGTGTGTAACGTTTGAGTCAGAGCAGGTTACAAGAAAGGTACTGTTGATGTGACCTGAACCTGTCGGCTTGATTTCTACAAGCTCTCCTTCGAAGGGAAAGTTTGCAACAATTTTTAAGAGTTTTTCATCATTTGTGTAGTTCATAAAAACACCTCATAATAAATACATACAAAATTATTATATATATTTTTCCTTTTTTAGTCAATATATTTATTTGTCGCTATGTGTTGAAATTTGATTATATATATGTTATAATCAATCCAAATGACTTGGAGGTAAATAAAGATGTTTAATAAAAACAGCTTACTCAGAGCGATTGCCGTTATCAGTCTTATCACAATGATGGCTATCGTTGTTTTACCGGGATGCAGCTTCATCGGTCAGGCTGAAGTGCCTGAAGAAGAAAGCACAAAAGATCCCTTTGCAATCGATGACACTATAAATGTAGGTGACGGCACAGGTCTTGAGCAGTGCTGTCCGATCTGCGGTTCAACTGATTTCACAGGTCCTGATGACAAGGGATATTACACTTGTAATAACCAGGATTGTGGTGCACAGTGGGCAGAAAATGAACAGGCTATCGATGTTACAATGCCTGACGGCAGTGTAACTCAGCTTGCACCGTCAGCAGGCTTCAAGCCTAATGGTGGCTCATCAGGCGGTAGCTCAGGTGGCAGCTCAGGCGGATCATCAGGTGGCTCATCAGGCGGTAGCAGCGGCGGTTCATCAGGCGGCAGCTTTACACCTGTTACCAGCACAACTACAAAGAGCATCCAGCAGCAGATTGACGAAATCAAAGATCGTTGGGGCGATGTAATCAAGCCGACAATCGACGCTGACGGTAATATTACTGTTGAAAGTGTTGACGGTACAGATACAGGTCTTTTCGGCTTTAAGTATTCTACAAAGGATCAGTGCTTCATCACAGCTGAAAATGCATGGCAGAGAAACTTCGGCTACAACCAGACATATGATGACACTTCAGCAGCGCTCGCTATTACATACGATACAATGCGTGTCTTCTTCGAGCATGACGGTCTTGAGTGGATGATTCAGTACTGGAAGGGTCAGTACGGTATGGTTCTTGTAGGTGCTGAAATCGGTACTTACAGCAGACCGGCAGGTTCATCTGCAAGCACACACTATGACTGTGCAACAGACGAGCTTAAGATGCTCCAGAGTATGGATGTTTACAGACGTGAATCTACAACATCAAATAAGTTCAAGAAGATCTTTTCAAGAACCCCTTCATTTACATGGTGGTGCACAGGTTTCATTCCGGGAACACTCGGCGCTGCTAAGTATAACGTAACAGCTGAAGAAACAGCAATGCTTAAGGTTGACTCAAAGCTTACTCTTCATTCTCCTGAAATGGCACAGGCATTTATGCAGGGTCTCAGAGAAGTAACTCAGGTTGAGTATAACGGTATTTCAAGACAGAAGAGAAATATCAAGATGACAGAGTTTGCAACTGTTGCAGAGTACGAGAGTGCAACAGGTACATCATGCAAGTTCGTTCTTGAAGAGGACGGCGTTACAGTAAGAGTCTGCTGGAGATAAGAGGTTTTTGCTATGAAAAAAGTAACGGCTTTATTGCTCGCTGTTATGATGATTTTCTCTTGTGCGGCGTGCAGTGGTGAACCCGAAGAGTTGTCGGTTATTCAGGCAACTTACAGCATTAAAAGTGCTGAGGGTGAGTTCATAGTAGAGGTTCAGGACCTTGGCGGCATATATTCTGAGCTTTATGATCCTGAAGGAATCTATATCACGTTTAAAGACGGTGAAAAGATTTATGACCTCGATGGTAATGAGATTTCACGTGATGATCTCATTATAGGTGATACACTTGAAATCCATTATAACGGTAAATTGAAGGATAAAAGTCCTAAGACCATAGAGGCTTATAAAATTGTAAAAATCGTGTAAAATCAGATACGGCTTGTACAGATTGAACTGCACAAGCCGTATTTTATATTCAGATGAAATCAGGAGTGGATAAATATCTTCCGCCGCCGTCAGGGAAAATTACGACGATTTTCTTTCCTTGCATATCATCTTTTTTTGCAATTGCGGCAGCGGCACTCAGTGCTGCGCCCGACGAAATACCTACGAAAATGCCTTCTCTTTTAGTTACATCTGCAGCGAAAAAATAAGCATCTTCGTTGCTTACTGTTATAATTTCGTCAATAAGACCGGTATCGAGAATTTCAGGAATGAAGTTTGCACCGATTCCCTGAATTTTGTGTGATCCCGCTTCTCCTGCTGAAAGGAGAGGTGATGAAGCAGGCTCGATTCCGATAATTTTTATCTCACTATTCTTTTCTTTAAAAAATTTAGCATTACCAGTTATAGTACCGCCCGTACCTATTCCGGCAACGAAAAAGTCGATTTCACCGTCGAGATCGCTCCAGATTTCAGGTGCTGTGGTTTTTATGTGTGCCTCGGGGTTGGATGGGTTTGTGAACTGTCCTGCAATGATACTGCCGGGTGTGTTGCTTCTGATTTCTTCAGCCTTTTCGATGCATCCTGCCATACCCTTACTGCCTTCAGTGAGGATAAGCTCAGCACCGTAAGCTGACATCATTTTTTTGCGTTCTTCGCTCATCGTGTCAGGCATTACTATGATACAACGG
>JAXJUJ010000210.1:0-6038 GCA_036309125.1 Acutalibacteraceae bacterium
GTGGATGCTCTTTGCTATACACTTAAAAAGCACTATTCCGACAAAAAAATCATCGCTGTTTTCGGTATGATGAAAGATAAAAACTATAAGTACTGTGCTGAAAAACTTGCACCGCTTTGTGAACGTATTTATACAACTACCGTTTCAAATCCTCGCTCTCTTACGGCAAAAGAACTCGCCGCCGAGCTTAAAAATTACGGTGTGAAAGCAAAACCTGTTGAAGACTGTGGTAAGGCTTATTCGAAAGCGCTTAAAAAAGCAGACGAAGATTCTGTTGTTCTTGTCTGCGGCTCCCTTTATCTTGCATCAGACATCAAAAACTTACAAAAATAGTCTTTATTCTCGTATGACATTCAACAAAATATTTATCAGAAATCCTTTATCCTTACGGATAGAGGATTTTTCTTTTTGGAGGAATGAAAATGCCGGTAAGAATAATTTCAACACAACAGCGTGTCACCGCCTTTCTTGAAGGTGAGATCGACCATCATTCTGCTGCATCTATAAGGCTTGAGATTGATGAGGCTGTGCAGCAGAACAAGCCCAGAACACTTAAGCTTGATTTCGGTGATGTTACCTTTATGGATTCGTCAGGTATAGGACTTGTTATGGGAAGGTTCAGAATTATACAGCCGCTTGGCGGACAGCTTGTGGTTTCAAATCTTTCGCCTCAGATTTACAGGATTATGCAGCTGGCAGGTCTTGAAAAAATAGCGAAAATCAGCAAAAGGGAGGAAGTAAACAATGCAGAAAATAAATGATCTTAAAATGGTTCTTGACTCAAAATCAGTCAATGAGGGTTTTGCGAGGTCTGCTGTTGCAGCTTTTGTAGCTCAGCTTGATCCGACACTTGATGAGATTTCTGATATTAAAATGGCTGTAAGTGAAGCTGTTACTAACTGTATAGTACACGCTTATCCCACAACAGTAGGTAAAATTTACATAAATGTTTCGCTTCTGGAAGACAGAAAGGTCAGAATTTCAGTCAGGGATAAAGGCTGCGGTATTCTGAATGTAAAGCAGGCGATGGAACCTCTTTTCACTACCTTAGGAGGAGAAAGAGCAGGTCTTGGTTTTGCTGTAATGGAAAGCTTTACAGACAAAATAACCGTTCATTCAAAGCCTGAAAAGGGGACAACTGTAACAATGTACAAAACCGTAAACGGACGTGCGGACATATGATTATCGAATCCGGAGTAAGAGACGAAAAAATACAGTCAAATTTAGGTCTTGTTCATTCCTGTGCTCATAAGCTCAGAGGCAGAGGTGTGGACTATGATGACCTCTTTCAGGCGGGTTGCGTAGGTCTCATAAAAGCCGTGGACGGATTTGATGAGTCGCGCGGATTCAATTTTTCGACATATGCAGTTCCTGTCATTCTGGGTGAAATGAAGCGCATTTTCCGAGATGACGGTACTGTAAGTGTAAGCCGTTCGCTTAAGGAGAAGGGCAGAAAGATAAACTATGAAAAGGAAGCGTTTATCAGGCAGTTTAACCGTGAACCTACGGTAAAGGAAATAGCTGAACGGCTGGGTTTTGACGAGTATGAGACAGCTCAGGCGATTACCGCATCATTACCCGTTATTTCAATGACTATGCAGGACGATGACAGTGATAATCAGTTTGACATACCAGTAGACTCACACGAAACGGGAATTTCTACGTCAATTGCTCTTGAACAGGTTATGAATGATCTTGATGAAAAAGATAAAGATATTATCCGTATGAGGTATTATCAGGGCTTAACACAGACAGTAATTGCTGATAAGCTCGGAATGACTCAGGTGCAGGTAAGCAGACGTGAAAAGGCGATTTTAAAACAGATGCGCTCAAAATTATTGTAGACAAATTTGCCGTAAGGTGTTATTATCTTTCCGGAGGTGTTAGAATGCCCGGAAAGACCAATTGTGAAAGCTGTAATAACTTCTGCTACGATGAAGTAGAAGATTATTACTATTGCTCTATGAATCTCGATGAAGATGAATATATTAAATTTTTAAGTGCCTCATACTATGACTGTCCGTACTATGAGCCTGATGATGAGTATAAGATTGTCAGAAAACAAAATTGATCAGATCACACCACACAAAGTCTCATTTTGAGGATGATTTTGTGTGGTTTATTCTTGCATATTTATACAAGTTATGATAGAATTATCCGTATATAAATTTAATGATTGTGAGAATACTATTCAGTAATAATAGTTAGAAGGTATGTATATGTTAATAGATTTTCACAGCCATATTTTTCCCGATAAAATAGCTCCGTCAGCGATCAGGTCACTCAGTGACAGTATAGTCAGATATCAGAATGTCAGATATCGTCATTACACAAGAGGTACGCTCGATTCTATTCTTTCTTCTATGAAGCGTAATCGGGTGGATATGTCTGTAATTCTGCCGATAGCTACGAAGCCTACACAGACAGATACGATAAACGCTTTTGCAAAAAAGATCAGAAGCGAAAAGATAGTTTCGTTCGGATCTCTTCATCCTCAGCAGGATGATTGGGAGAGTGTTCTGGAGTCTCTTGCGCAGGACGGATTTAAAGGAATAAAGCTTCATCCTGAATATCAGTCTTTTTTTGTTGACAGTCCGAGAAGTATCGCAATCCTTAAAAAAGCTGAAGAACTCGGTCTTTACGTCACACTTCATACAGGCTTCGATTACGGTATGCCGGAACCTGCACATTGTCAGCCTGACAGATTGAAAAATGTACTTGAGTATGTTTCGGGAAGGTATATTATTGCTGCACATCTCGGAGCGTTTGGAAACTGGGATGAGGTTGAAAGACACCTTGTGGGAACACAGATAAACTTTGACACAGCGTTTATTTCAAAGTTTATCTTGCCTGAACAGTGTAAACGGATAATAAAAAATCACGGTGCCGATAAGGTTCTTTTCGGCAGTGATTCACCCTGGCACGATCCACGTCTTGAATATGATTTCATTCGCAGTCTCGGACTTTCCGAGCAGGAGAATGAATTGATTTTTTATAAAAATGCATTGAAAATTTTAAAATAACAGAGGACGGAAAAAATGAGAATTGTAGTTAAAGTAGGAACATCCACACTTGCGCATGCAGGCGGATTGTTGAATATACGCAGGGTTGAAGAGCTTTGCAAGGTTTTAAGTGATCTTAAAAATGCGGGTAATGACATAATCCTTGTTACATCCGGAGCAATAGGAATGGGTACGGGTAAGCTTCAGCTTAAATCAAAGCCTACGGATATTGCAGGAAAACAGGCTGCCGCTGCTGTTGGTCAGTGTGAGCTTATGTATACTTATGATAAGCTTTTTTCTGAATTCAACCACACTGTAGCTCAGCTTCTTATGACAGGTGACGATTTTGACCACGCTGACAGATACAGCAATTTTATCAACACTATGAATAAGCTGCTTGAATTTTCAGCTTTACCTATTATCAATGAAAACGATACTGTTTCAACAGATGAAATCAAGGTAGGTGACAATGATACGCTTTCTGCGATGGTTGCAGTAAGCGTGAATGCAGACTTGCTGATTCTTTTGTCTGACATTGACGGTCTTTTCACTTCTGATCCTCATAAAAACTCTGATGCAACTCTTATTTCCGTTGTTTCGGAAATTACTGATGAAATCAGAGATCTTGCAGGCGGTGAAGGTTCAAGTCTGGGCACCGGCGGTATGCGTACAAAAATCCGTGCCGCAGAGATCAGCACAGCTAAGGGCTGCGATATGGTAATCGCTAACGGTGATAATCCGTATGTGCTTTATGACATAGTTGACGGAAAATCAGTTGGTACAAGATTTCTCAAAAAGGTAGGCGAATAAGATGACAACACTTGATATTCTCAAAAAGGCGAAGGCTGCGAAAAGTGTACTCGCAAAGCTTACGAGCGATCAGAAGAATGAAGCACTTTATGCGATGGCTGATGCACTCGTTGAAAATACAGATGAAATACTTGCAGAAAATAACGCTGACATTGAAGCTGCAAAGGGTATAATATCCGACGTTATGATAGACAGACTTACCCTTAACAAAGAACGTATAGTCGGTATGGCGGACGGTATACGCGCTGTTGCGAAATTACCTGATCCGGTAGGTGCTGTTCTTGAGCGTGTTGAGCGTGAAAACGGAATGGTTATCGAAAAGACAGCTGTTCCGATGGGAGTTGTTGCAATAATTTACGAAAGCCGCCCGAATGTTTCTTCTGATGCGGCTGCACTGGCTCTCAAAAGCGGAAATGTATGTGTGCTTCGTGGCGGAAAAGAAGCTTTCAGAAGTGCCAATGCAATCGTAAATGCACTTCGCAAGGGACTTGTAAAGCTCGGAATTGACGAAACCGTAATCAATATGGTGCAGGATACGAGCAGACAGAGTGCAAATGAACTTATGACTGCTGACGGATATGTCGATCTTCTTATCCCGAGAGGTGGTGCAGGACTTATCAATGCCTGTGTTAAAAACGCTACAGTTCCCTGCATCCAGACAGGAACAGGTATCTGTCACGTTTATGTTGACGAGAGTGCAGACCTTGACATGGCGCTCAATATTATAAACAATGCAAAAACAAGCAGACCTTCCGTGTGTAATGCTGAAGAGGTTTGTCTTGTTAACAGAAAAGTCGCAGCAGAGTTTTTGCCGATGCTTAAGAAAAAGCTCGTTGATGACAGAGAGATTAATCCTGTTGAGTTAAGACTTCACGAAACAGCTCAGCCGTACATTGAAGGCACACCTGCAGGCGAAGAAGATTTTGATACAGAATTTCTTGATTACATACTTGCAGTAAAGGTTGTAGAGGATGTAAATGAGGCTGTTGAGCATATAACCGAGCATTCGACACATCACAGTGAAGCTATTATTGCATCCGACCCGGACGCTATAGAGATTTTCACACGAGACATTGACAGCTCATCGGTTTATGTTAATGTAAGCACACGTTTTACAGACGGCGGTGAATTCGGACTTGGCTGTGAAATGGGTATTTCAACACAGAAGCTTCACGCAAGAGGTCCTATGGGGTTACGTGAACTCACAACATATAAGTACATTATCCGTGGTAACGGTCAGATAAGATAAGGCGGTGACGTAATGGGAAAAACTTTTGGTTTTATCGGATGCGGTAATATGGGAGGCGCACTTGCAAAAGCTGTGTCTGACGCAGGCTATCAGAATGATATTCTGCTTGCAGATCTGAATACAGAAAGGGTAGCTTCTCTTTCAAAAGAAATTTGTGCCGATCCTTCAGACGCTCTGACCATAGCGAAGGAATGCAGTTTTATATTTATCGGCGTTAAGCCTCAGATGATTGCTGAATGCTTTGATTCGATCAGAGATATTCTTGATTCAAGAGAAGAAAAGCCTGTTATAGTCTCAATGGCTGCAGGAGTCGCTGTAAGCAGAATTAAGGAGCTTTCCATGACAGACTCCGTCATAAGGATAATGCCCAATATGCCCGTTTCTGTCGGCTCAGGTGTTGTTCTTGCGACAGCGGAAGGCGTATCTGATGAAAAGAAGTCAGCGTTTGAAAATGCTATGAGTAAAGCAGGTATTTTTGACTGGCTTGAGGAGAAATTTATTGACGCGGCAAGTGCACTTTCAGGTTGCGGCCCTGCTTTTGCATATATGTTTGCACAGGCTTTGTCAGATGGTGCTGTTGCCTGCGGTCTTCCGAGAGATAAGGCTACGTTGTATGCTGCAGGAACACTTCTCGGTTCAGCTAAAATGATACTTGAAAGCGGCAAGCATCCCGAAAAGCTCAAGGATGAGGTTTGCAGTCCGGGTGGTTCAACCATTATGGGCGTAAAAGCTCTTGAGGATGAAGGTATGCGTGGTGCCGCAATCAGTGCAGTAGTTGCAGCTTACGAAAGAACAAAAGAACTCGGTAAATAAGATTGAAGACATCTGCTCAAGGGCGGTGTAAATTAGGGATTTGTTAGGTTTAAAGTTGCCCTTTTTCGCTTATACTTTATGAAAAAACCTCGTAAGGCGTCAGCCTTGCGAGGTTTTATTCATTTCGTCTAAACGAAAAATTTCTAACTTTAAACTGCTTTGCA
>JAXJUJ010000211.1:0-26774 GCA_036309125.1 Acutalibacteraceae bacterium
ACTTCTTCTATTACTCTTGATTCATCATCACAAATTGCAATTTTCATTATTCTTACTCCTTGCACATGAATACAATTATACATTTTAATTATTACAAAAGGAGCATAACTTGTCAACGGAAATGCAAAACTATCGAAAAAAGCGACAAAATTATTAATTTTTCAGGTTCAAGTAAATAAATTCGGGTTTGTTAGGGCAAAATATTAGATTAAAATTGTAGGGGCGCTATCAGCCGTCCGCAAATTATGTGCTGATTTTGACGGACGACAATGGTCGCCCCTACACACACTACTTACAATAACCGCGTAGGGGGACGGGGCGCCCGTCCCGTCAGAATTTCTACAAAATCCGCGGGAGTCTATAATAAACCTATAAACATTTGCGCAAGCGAATATTTCACTTTGCGTCAGCAAAACATCACACGCCGTAAGGCGTATATCACATCTGCGTAGCAGATATATCACTGCAACACTTTGCGTTGCTATTGCTCCCCTACAAACCCGATTGCTGGCAGGTGTTATATTTCAGTGTCGCAGACCCTCACTTCTTCACTATTACTTCTTACTTATTACATGTCGGGGTCTACCCCGATAGACCCGAATTTATTTAATCTTTTACTTTTTATTGTCTAATAAATATTGAAATAAAAAATTTTTAATGTTATAATTAATCGATTATATCGCACGGCGATAGGTTAATTTAAAATCGAGGAGCGTAATTATGGCGAATGAAGCAAAGAAGACCATCCCTTCTGTGGAAGGTATGGAAGCCCATATCGACACCTGGCGTGGTCTTATCAAAAACAAACAGCGCGGTATTTTTGCCTTTGATGAGCTTGCTGAAATCAAATTGAAGACTCTTAAAAAGAGAATCTACACTGATTTCGAGCTTACTGATGCATGGAAAATGCGTGAGTGCAATTACAAGGATATCGGCGACTACGAATTTTTCTACGACGAGTGGAAAGAGCTTAACGTTGGCGACTATTGGGGCGGCAACGGTGTAAGTGCTTTCTTTAAAAATAAGATCGTTATCCCTGAGAAGTTTGAAGGCAAGAAGGTTTCTCTCTACGTTTACTTCGGTGGCGACTCTCTTGTTTCTGTTAACGGTGTCCCCTTCCAGGGTCTTGATCCGTTCCGTAATGCTGTGGTTCTTACAAACTGCGCTAAGGCAGGCGAAGTTTTTGATATCGACATCGAATCATACTTCGTATGGCATTCAAACGAGAGTTCTCTCAAGAAGCTTGAATGCTCATTCATCGCTACAACTGACGATGAAATCAACGAGATTTACTGGGACTTCAAGGCTGTTTACAATGCACTCTTTATGCCCGGTATGGGTAATGACTACGCTACTCTTATCCGCGAGTCACTTAAGGAAGCTTTCTGCTATGTAGACTTCGACGAGCCTGATTTCGACACATTCAAGCAAAAGCTCCGTATGGGTAAGAAAGTTCTTTACGACAGAGTTTATAACAACCCCAACTATAAATGTATGGGTAAGCTTGACCTTATCGGTAACTCTCACCTTGATATGGTTTACATGTGGGCTTACAAAGAGTTCGTACGTAAGGTAGGCCGTACACACGCTACAATGCTTCGTCTTATGGAGCAGTATCCTGACTTCATCTTCTCACAGAGCCAGGCAGGTATGTACGAGGAAATGAGAGTTCATTATCCTAACCTCTTCGAGCAGGTTCAGCAGAGAGTTAAGGAAGGCCGTTGGGAATACATAGGCGGTATGTGGGTAGAGCCTGACTGTAACATTATTTCAGGTGAATCCTTCGTTCGTCAGTTCCTTCACGGTGTACGTTACGCTGAAAAGTGGTTCGGCGTTACTCCTAAGACTTGCTGGCTTCCTGACGTTTTCGGTAACAGCTACTGTATGCCGCAGATTATGAAGAAGGCAGGTATGAAGTATTTCGTTACTCATAAGATGGGTCTCTGGAACGATACAAACCCGTGGCTTTATAATGCATTCTGGTGGGAAGGTCCCGACGGTTCAAAGGTATTTGCTGCTGTTCCTCCGACACACTTCATCGGTTCAATGGAGCCTGATTCACTCAAGACAAACTGGGTTAAGTTCTCTGAAAAAGATACTATCGGCGAGTCAATGTACTGCTACGGCTGGGGCGACGGCGGCGGCGGTGTAGACAACGAAATGCTTGAATACACCAAGAGATACAAGAGCTTCCCCGGTCTTCCCGAAACACAGATTTCAAAGATCGAAGATTCTCTTGAAAATATGCGTCAGAAGGCTGTTGCTGCAGGTGACAAGGTTGTTGTCTGGAAGGACGAGCTCTACCTCGAAGAGCACCGTGGTGTTCATACAACTAAGGCAGCTCTCAAGAAGGCTAACCGTTATTGCGAAAACCTCTTCCGTGAAGCTGAAATGTATGCTTCAATCGCTGAAAAGTACGGATATGAATATCCGACAGAAGAACTCAGTCTTGCTTGGAGAAAGATTCTTACAAATCAGTTCCATGACTCACTTCCCGGAACTCACATCACAGAAGTTTTCGGAAAACTTATGGGCATCTACGATGAAGTTATCGCAACAGGTGAAAGAGTACGTAAGGAAGCTCTTGAGCTTATCGCAAAGAACATCGGCTTTGACGCTGAAAAAGGCAAGCCTTTCGCACTCTTCAATTCTCTCGGCGTAGCTTCAACTTCAAAGGTTGAGCTTGACTGGCAGGACGTTGAGATTCTCGACGAAGACGGCAACAAGGTTCCCGTTCAGCTTTACGAGAAGTTCAACGGTGAAAAGAAGCTTGTATTCATAGCTAAGGATGTTCCCGCTGTTGGTTACAAGGTATTCTACAAGGTTCCTGCAACAGGCAAACCCGCATACAACGAATCAAACGGCAAGGAAATCGAAAATGCAAGATTCAAGCTTGTGTTTGACAACAACGCTGTTCTCACATCAATCTATGATAAAACAAACAAGCGCGAAGTTCTTTCAAAGGGCGGCAAGGGTAACGACTTCAGACTCTTCGAAGATATGCCCGGCGGCTACGATGCATGGGATATCGTTGCTACATATGTTGACCGTGAGTATGAACTCAAAGACGGCGTAGTTAAAGATATCGTTGCAGGTGATGTTTATACAATGATTTCTATTGAGAAGGAAGTTCTCAAATCAGTTATCCATCAGAACATCATCATTTATAACGATCTTGACAGAATCGACTTTGATACACACATCAGCTGGCACGAGGACCAGAAGCTTCTCAAGGTATTCTTTGACGTTGACCTTCAGACAAAGAACTACACAAGAGATATCGCTTACGCTACAATGGAGTGCTGCTCATACAGATACAATCCGTATGACAAGGCTAAATTCGAAGTCAACGCACACAACTGGATTGATATGTCTGACGAAGATTACGGTGTATCACTTCTTAATGACTGTAAGTACGGTCACGAGGTTAACGAGCATAAGATGATTCTTACTCTCCTCAAGGCACCTATCAAGCCCGACCCGACTTCAGACCGCGGTGAGCACTACTTCACATATTCAATCTATCCTCACGCTGATACATGGAAGAAGGCTCAGACTCTTACAAGAGGTCTTGAAATCAACAATCCTCTCGTTCCCGTTGAGCTTGAAAACAGTGGCGATATGGGCACAAGCAACTCATTCATCACTCTTACTGCCGACAACATGACAATTGAAGCAGTCAAGAAGTGTGAAGAAGAGGATGCATACATCATTCGTATGGTTGAGAAGAAGGGCAGAAGTGTTGATGCAACAGTTAAGTTCTTCGCTCCCCTCACCTACGCTGCAGAATGTGACCTTATCGAAAGAAATGACGAGCCGGTTGCTTACGAAGGCGATTCAATCAGCTTCCACGCAACTCCGTTCGAAATCAAGAATTTCAAGGTTAAAATCAAATAATCATCTGACTTTCCCCTCTGTTAATTCAGAGGGGATTTTTGCAAGTGATTATTACTTGCAATTTTACTTATATATTTTATGCTATTTCTACTCTAAAATATTATTGCAGAGGTGATTGAAATGTTTGAAATCAAAAATCAACAAAAATCCAACAAAACGATCCGTATGCCGGACGAATTGATTGAGAAATTACAAACTCTCGCTGACAAAAATGGTATCTCCTTTAATCAGCTTGTTGTTCAATGTTGCGAATATGCACTTGACAATATGTTAAAGAAAGGTTGATATCCCCAATGAGTCCCCGAGCCGATCTACTCTATAAGCTGACTGATATTGCAAATGATCCCCAAAACGAATTTGATAAAATAATTGCTGCAAATAAGCGCTATCTGCTTCTGCTTTCTGCAGATGACCTTTCTGCTCTTTGCACACTGCGCAGAAAATCATTGCGGCTTTGCAGAAAGATTCCTTATTCCAGAGAAGACATAACCTCTCTTGTTGATAACAGTGAGGTAAGTCCGTATGAAATGGTTGCCGAACTCGAGTATTCATTCAGAATTGCTGACTATATTTTCTCAAAAGTCAGTGGTGAAGAATAAATCAGATTATTTAAAATATTTTTGCAAAAACTATTGACAATTCTCTCTAAATAATATATTATATTCAAGCGTTAAACGCAACGTACGATTCACTAGCTCAGTTGGCAGAGCACTTGACTTTTAATCAAGGTGTCCGGGGTTCGAATCCCCGGTGAGTCACCAAAGAAAATCCGTTCTCGAAAGAGAGCGGATTTCTTTGTTTTATAAAACTAGTCAATTTGTATAAACCGTTATTGTTGACAAAAAAATTTCTGAATGGTAAAATGAAAAAAATGTCCAGAAAGAGGTTAATGTATGAAAAAGTTCATTTCCGTAATTCTTTCAATTGCAATTATGATGTCAATCGTCGCTGTCGGCGTTTCTGCTGAAGATGATGGCGTTATGTCTTTTGCAGTTGCATCAGACCTTCATTATGTTGAACCAACAGAAGAAATTGAGGAAAACATCGACGACCCTATATTCTACTATGCAAACAGACGCGCACAGATGGAGCACGAAAGCGGATTTATCATTGATGAATTCCTCCGTCAGTGTGCAGAAGACGAAAATTGCGAATTTGTCCTCATCCCCGGTGATCTCGCAAATGACGGCAAGGTAGTTTTCGAGCAGCATTATGATGTTGCTGAAAAGCTCAGAAAGTTTGAAGAAGAAACCGGAAAACCCGTTTATGTTATCGACGGTAACCACGACGTTTCTATTACAGAGACAGACTTTACTACAGAAATGTTCAAGGAAGTTTATTATGAATTCGGTTACGACGAGGCTCTCGTTGTTTCAGAAGATAACTGTTCATATACAGCTGATATCGGCAAGAACTACAGACTCATTGCTGCCGACAGCTGCGACCCGAGCAAATCAACAGAAGACGGACTTACAACCGACCGTCTTTCATGGATTGTTGAGCAGGCAAAGCAGACTAAGAAAGACGGCAAATACCCCATCCTTATGATGCACCACAACCTTCTTGACCACCTCCCCGCACAGAGACTTATCAGCCGTAATTTCATCGTTCGTTTCCATTACTCAACTGCTGAAATTCTTGCTGACAGCGGAATCAAGCTTGTTTTCACAGGACACGAGCATTGCAGCGATGCCGCAACATACACAAGCCTTCTTGGCAATGTTATCTATGACTTCGCTACAACATCACTTACAATGTATCCCCTCGAATACAGAATGATGCATATAACTGATGAAGAAATCAGATACGAAAACAAGAAGATCACTCAGATTGATACCAAAGCTATGCAGGAAGCTGTACCCGATCTTACGGACGAGCACTATGCACTTATGGATGAAGACTTTGAGGCTTATGCAAAAGAGTTCTTCCACCAGGGTATCAAGTACAGACTCGGCCGCGACCTTTACTTTGACAATATGGGTATCGGCGAAGATGAGATTTATTACAACGTTGTAAAAGCTGCCGTAACAGGTCTTACTGACATTCTCGATATGCCTTTCTATGGTGAAAACAGCGTTCAGGAGCTTGCTGCTGAATACGGTCTCGAAATCCCTGAAAGCGACTACGAAACACCGTGGCACCTTGTTACATCACTTCTTGGAATGCACTATGCAGGCTCTGAGTACTATGATCTTGAAAGCACTGAAGTAACAATGCTTCTCAGAACACTTGTTCTCATCCTCAGAGATGATTTTGCAGGTATTTTCGATTCACTTTACCTTATTAACCTTGCAAATCAGGCACTGGCAACTCTTGGAATGGATACTATTTCAAAAGAGCTTACACAGCTTGGCATTGAAGCGTTCGGTGCAGTAAATGCTATTGAATATGCAATTCTCGGACTTATCTCTCCCCTTCTTTACAAGTTTGCTTATGATAATGATGGTGTTGATGACAATAACGGTATCCTTCCCGGATACGGTACAGTCAACACAGGTGACAATATTAACAATATCACTGACAAATACACAAACCTTGTAGAAAAAATCACATTTTATGTTTCAATGATATTGAAGTACGCACTTAAAGGTATAATGTAAACGAATAGCATATCATACTATAATTTTTGGGCGGTGAAGTTATGACTTTCAAATATAAAATGCGCAGCTTTGCTGTCAACTCATTCAGATATTTGTTTGGTTGGATAATCCTTAAGTACTGTCACGCCAAAATAGAGACTTATAAGCCCAAGCATAAAGCTTTTATAATAGTTGCTAATCACGCAGACGGTATGGACGTTGGTTATCAGCTCATCGCCCTGAAACGTTATATCCGTTTTGTTATCAGTGATCATCTTGCACGAAGCAAGTTCACGGACATCGTTTTAGAAGGTATTGCATCTGGTAATAGTCAAGCACAGAGAAGAGCCTTCAAAAGTGCTTACAGACGAAATAAAATCAAGTCTTGATGCCGGTATTCCGGTCAGCATTTTCCCTGAAGGTGCAATGACTCCAAACGGCGAAACCGGCTTTTTCTCCCCACGTACAGGACAACTTATCAAAGATAGCGGTGCCGCTCTCATCACATTCAAGCTTACCGGTGGATATATGCATGCACCCAAGTGGGCAAAGCATCTGCGAAGAGGTCCGGTTCACGGCAAAGTTGTTGCAGAATATGCTCCTCAACAGCTTGCTGCTATGAGTGCAGATGAAGTTAATGCACTGATTCGGCGAGACATCTATCACAACGAATACGAGCATCAGGCAAAAAACAAAAAGAATACAAAGGCAAAAATCTTGCTGAATTTGTCGAACGCATACTGTATATGTGTCCTGAATGTAAGGAAGTCGGTCATTTACATTCTCATAAAGATTTCCTTAAATGTGATAACTGCGGATATGAAGTTGAGTTAAAATATGACGGTTTATTTTATAAAACAGGAAACGTTTTGCATTTCAGTACAATTCTCGACTGGGACAAATGGCAGAAAACCGAATGGCAAAAAAGATTGTCAAACGCGACAGAATCTGAGCTGATTTATGAAGAGCCCCATCAGATTGTTTCAACTATAGTCAAAAACAGAAAGAAACTTTTATCTGACGATGCAACGATTCTTCTTTATAAAGACAGATTTGAAATTATTTTAGGAGGAGAAACACGGTTGATTCTTCCACACAAGGATATCAATTTAGTTCTTAATGTTTCAATCGAAGCGTTGATAATAATTAACGACGACTTCTACTTGTATATACAGAGTCAACGTCCTCGTGCTGCAGCAAAATACGTGACAGCATGGCGAACTTTACTTGGTAAAAAACATATATAAAGCACACGAACCTCAGAACAGAATTGTTCTGAGGTTCATATTTTATAAACTATTTAAAGATAAAAGAAAGGCTCTATAACTTTCAGACTGCTTTTGGATCCTCAATGCATCATTATACGGTTTAATTATCCTATAATATGCTGAAAACTCTTTTTCAGCTTTTCTGATAGATTTTTCAATCTTCCTCTTTTCAACCTTAATAAGCAGCAGTCTGTCTTTTAACTCACTGTTTAGTCTAAGCCGTTTGTTGGATTTGATATCCTGACAACACCTTTCAAAATCGATATCGATTCTTTTTTCTTCATCATATAAACGCATAAGTGAAGAATAATCTAACTCCTGAAAACCGTCCTTAAAATGGTGTTTTAATGCTCGTTTCGCAGCATTAATACTATCTGCACGTATCAACGCATCTCTTTTAAAATTTTTCTGAATTTCATTTGTAGTTTTAATCTGTTTTATTGCAGATTTGTCCGTCAGCATTACGTCAAGAAAGCTCAATGTACCATTCTGTATCAGAAGTTTACACTCATTGATGCATCTGACTCCTTCAGGTGTTGAGTACTTATTCAGTTCATCTGTTACAAACTTTGCAATTTGATACTCAACCTCTGAACAAGGCTTTTTATCACAGACTATTGCTTTGGAGTTTCTGATGATTTCAAGTGCTTTTTCAAAGCTATCATTACGCTCACCATTTTCATCATAGTCTTCAGCTGCAGCGCGTATCTTCAGCACATCAACAATCGCCTTCTGCTTCGTTTCGGTAAAATCGTAGAAAAAGTAAGGAATAGCATTAAGTGCTGCGCCTACGGCGGATGCAACAATAAGAACGGAACATATGCTTATAAAATAATCTCTGTTAAACAAAACCTCATAAACATTGTTTTTATCGTATCCAAGCATTTCAGCAACATCCTTATTCAGACCGGCTTTAGAATAAATTGCCGGCAGCACCATACCTGTAATCATTGTAATTGCATTACCGATAAGTCCTACTGCAGAAAACATTCCATCAATTCTCTCACCACTTATGTAATGCTGATAATCTCTGATATCTGCATTCACGCCGGGACCCAGAAGGTGTCCGAGAGAAGTTATAAATTGGTTAACAAACGTTACTGCAAGCAGAACCCAGATTGCATATGGTTTACCGGAACTGTGAACAATCGGAAGCATTGCAAGGATAAATACAACGCTAAGAAGGTTAGTACAAACAAGAATTTTCTTTTTACCGTATTTTCTTATAAGAATAGGACCTACAAGATTAGGCCAGAATGAAGCGTTGCCTGCTATAGCTGTAACCACAGCGTACTGACCTGCTGAGCAGGCCCCCTGATAGTTATACATCCACTCCATAATTTTATGAAATCCTACCTCAAGGAACCCAATCCAACCTGCAAGTGAAATGATCCAGAAATACTTGTTTCGGGCAACTTCTCTGAATGCATCCATAAACCTTATCTGTATACGGTGTGTTTTCGCCTGAACAATCTTCTCAGTTGTATTAAAATATATAATCATCGAAACAACAAATCCCGCCAACAGCATAGGCGGATAAAGATACCTGTATATCTTGATATCATACAGTGTATCCTCTCCTGTAATAAGCTTTGCGAGTAACGGGAATATAATTCCTACAATAGACGGAGAAAGGTTTTCAACGACATACCTTATAGAGAGAACATCCGAACGTTCAATGCTGTTTGGTGAAAGAACATTTATAAGGCTATCATAGGAATCGTTGAAGAAGCTGTAGAAAAACTGAAATGCAATATTAAACCCGAGTACTACTGCACACTTTGTAAAAAGATTCATATTTTCATACGGCATCCATAGGAAAAGAGAACCCAGAATTACCGTAGGAAGACCCATTGTCAGAAGGTATGGTCTGTACTTACCTTTCATACTTCGGGTGTTGTCAATCATTTTTGCTCTTAATGCAGTAAACGGAACAGCAGCAAGTAAACTGATCACATAAATAATCTGCAACGGCATAGGATCAATACCTATTGTATTTCCGAGCAAGGAGTTACCTGTAGAAATAATAAGCTGCCCAAAGCAATACGTAATAATACGTACACCGATTCCTCCTGTTGATAAGGAAAAAATTTCTTTATAAGACATATACCTTCCATCGGGAGGTTTTTTCCAATACTTTTTCAGAGAAGAGAAAAATTTTATTACCATTTCTTTGATTTTCATAACTTACCTCACTTGAATACAAAAGTGGTAACTGATTCGGGCAAAATATCCACTACATCGCCACAGGTGCAGCTTTTTTCTGCAAGGTTATGATTTTTATCAGTAACAGAAACCAGCCCCTCATCGGGCGCTATGTAGTTTTTAAGTGACTTTGTAGGATTAATCACAATCAGTACTGTCACACTTTCTTGTTTAAATGTAATTACTCTTACAGTTTCATCATCACTGTATGATTCGATACGTCTTGCTCCAAGTGGAATATATTTCGAAAAATTACCTGTAACATAGTACCTTTTTGTCATTTCAAAAGACTTCTTCTCAATATCAATATAGATAAGTCCGTCATGATAATCGTAATGTGAGCAAGCAAGCCAATGCTGCCACGAGGTAACATTAAGTAAAGTAAAATCTTCATGCATTACCTTTACAGTCTCAAGAGCAGAATCCATTCCCGGATTTTTACCGCCGACCATATGAGTCCATTCGCTCATTTTTACAGGCATATCGGGATATTTTCTGTCGAGCCATTTTCTGTATCTTTTAATAAACTTTACTCTGTTATTAAAAAACGGTATCGGCATATGAAGGCAGTAGGAATGTATATCGATGGAGTCAATGCAATCAATAACACTTTTATATTTAAGTAAATGACGTGTATATGATTTATTAAACCAACGGATATCACCGTTTTCGACACCTGACAGTTTAACAGCATCAAGTCCTTTTCTTTTTCGCAGCTCCTGAGCGACACATTGCATAAGCTTACCTGCCTGACGAGGACTATAATGACAGCCTTCCTGACCGCCTGTCCATATCCAGAAAGGCTCATTGACAGGAGAAAGATACTTTATCGGCAAGCCCTCTTTAACGAAATGCTCAGTAACATCAAGGCAATACCTTGCAAATGGTTTGTAATTTTTCTTACTGAGATTTGTGCGAAAAGCCTGCTTTTTACCAAGATGAGCCCAACCGTTTTTTGTCAATCGCTCTACAGGAGAGTTCACAAACAATATAACCTCTTCAGCGCCGTCTCTGACAGCCTGTTTCATCATATAGACTGCATTGGTATCACGTGTAAAGTCGTACTTCCCCTCGCCTGCATCAAAGCTCTCTGTACGACGTGCGAAGTCGGAATATTCACCATTACCGCTGTGAGCTGAACCGCCGCCGATATTGTAACGATAAATATTCATTCCAATGCCGTTTTCTTTGCTGTATAAAAGACGTGAAATAACGTTACGCATTTCATCGCCGTTTTCATCCTTGTTATCCCAGCCACCGACAATCTGTGCCCACCATGCACCGCTTGCACCAATTCCTTCATATTTCTGATATTTCTTCTGAGGGTTAATTACAATATTCATAAAATTTCTCCCACTCAACATTT
This sequence comes from Acutalibacteraceae bacterium, assembly GCA_036309125.1. Taxonomy (GTDB): domain Bacteria; phylum Bacillota; class Clostridia; order Oscillospirales; family Acutalibacteraceae; genus CAG-488. The sequence goes on from JAXJUJ010000211.1 coordinate 11,316, forward strand.
ATCTTATTATATCATAAAAGAATAATAACAATCAACTTTCAAACCATATTTTTTATCATAATTTTATTTAAAATCCTGTAACTGAAAGGATTTCAGTAAAATCAAAATTGGTTCTTGCTACCTTTTGGTATACGTGATATACTCAAAGAAACAAATACACCGGGGAGCAACAGAAATGAAAAAAATTATAAGTGTTATTTTGATTTTTGCAATATTGTTAGTATTTCCGATTCAGGTTTCTGCGGAAGATACATCCTTTGACACAGGATTTGTCGATCTGCCTGAAAAATCCAACGCACCGGGTAAAATCCGTACCCGCAAGCAGGTTGACGGACTTCGTATGTACGTAGATGAGGAAAACCCTATTTTTATGATCCGAAACTGTCCTGTCTGGGGCGGTCCTCAGACCGGTGAAGCCTTTGCTGAATATGCAATCAAAACATACTATGCACTTCCTGAGGATGTGCGTAACTTTGCAGTCATCTATATTGATGAAGGTACAACCGATATGACACCGCAAAGGCAATTGGAATTCTGGGACGAGCTTCTGACAGTTACTGACGAGGCAAATGTTCCTATCGTATGTCAGTCTGAGTGCTTCTGCACCAACAAAACACGTGATCCTTTCACTCAGGAGGAGCTTTCTGCAGTTTTCAAAGAGCATCCTTCACTTATGGGTTTTGTTCAGGTTGAGCTTTCAACAAACGGTGTTACAAACGAAAAGCTTGCTTATGACGAAGTTACAGATGACAATGGTGTTAACAAAAACATCCTTGCAAGACTTAAGTCCTGTATCAAAGCATGTGCGGAAAACGGAGGTCTTTTCATCTGGCAGGATATGGAATACATCTACTGGAAAAAGTCAAATTATATCAATTATATCCTCAAAGACAAAGAGCTCTATAACCTTCTTAAAAGCAACACTGAAAACATAATCATTATGGATAAGCACAACGGACACGGCAGACATTTCGCAAGTCAGTCCAATATTCTCGGCTGTTGGCTTGATGACGTATGCGGAAACTGGGGTGTGAACCTTGAAAACTTCCTCTGGTACGAGGAAGGCTTCATCGATTACGATGATCTCGGAGTTGCACCAAATGAACCTAATCCCGTAACAACAGCGAAGTATCCGCCTGCCCTTTACGGAATAGATATGATAGCTGATCTCGTTGGCGGTGCGACAGTTTATGCGATAGAGGGCACATTCAGCCGCGGTGGACTTTATCATTTCATCGACGGTGAAGTTGTGATGACTCCTACATTTTATGGTGTTCTCTACCCAATCTACCGGTTGATACTCAACGGTGCTGTGCCTATCAAAGACGAAGTTAAGGAAAACATAAAGGTTGCATATAAAATGACAATACCAACCTCTTATGCACTCAGCGGAAATGATGCACATCTTCTTCAGGGATTATATTGTGATACATTCTCTTTCTTCCAGGAGAAATTTGAAAATATCTATCATGACTGTACCAAAACCTGGGTGCCGTCTACAGGAAGATATTATATCGTTCCGATTCTTCCGATTCATTCAGACCCGAAGGAAGTACTCCCTGAAAGTAAAATTCTCAATGATTTTACCTATTTTCTCAATTTACTTTTCATAAATCCGATTAAAACCAAATACTTCAACAAGCATTATGAAGAAAACTATACCGGAGACGGAGTTTTATTTGATATAAATGATTATATTTATATTTTCAACAGTAATGAAAATAAAACTATCAACAGTGAGCAGACGGTAAACTATACCTTGCCCGAAAGCCAATTAGAAATCAAAGCTGAATTCGTAGCACACACATATGCAATCATTAATGAGAACGAAGAAAAAATCGAAATCGACTTATGTAATCTTCGTCTCGATACTGATGCGGTATGCAATGGCCTTGAAAGTGAAGATCAGTTTATGAGAGAATATGCTGCAGGCGGTAAAATGAGTAATCCTGAAGACTTCAGAACGTCCGTCATTACCCTTTCAGGATTTGATGCTCCGCCAAGTGTTAATGCTACAGGTTCAAACGGGACAAAAGGAAGAGCTGAATGGGATGCTGAAACAAAGACGCTTACCCTGACCATAATATCAAACGGTGAAACCAGAATAACAATCGAACAGTAAAAACAAAAGCACACAAATCTTCACAAAAGGATGGTGTGCTTTTAATTTTAAACTCAACATAAACAATATCATTTTAGTCCCTGAACAACAAAAAAGGACACCATTCGGTGTCCTTTTTTGCTGTAAGAGAAGTTGTAAAAGTATAAATTAGCCCTTGTAGAAAGGTAAAAAACGCAAAAAGTATTGAGCCGAACTAATCGACAAATTGGAAATTGTTCAATTGTTGGCTTTTAGTTCCACAAGGATGATCTCCGGTCTGTTATTGACCCGAAACGGTATGATGCTGTTACCAACACCGCGACTGACCAACATATTCGTGTTGCCGTCCGTATAAACTCCTGCATCAAATTCAGGAAAGAGGCCCTGATCGGGTGCTACTACACCGCCAATGAATGGAATGCGAAATTGTCCACCGTGAGCGTGGCCACTGAGAACCAAGTCCACATCATGCGCCGCATATATGCTAAACAATTCCGGTCTGTGGGATAACAGAATGGTAAAGCTATTTCCATCCGTGTGCAGTTCCGTCAGTTTGGCATCTATAACTGCATCCGAATCACCGAAAAGGTAATCCGTTTGAAAGCTAGGATCATTGACACCAATAAGTGTGATGGTGTCGCCATATATATTGATTTCGGCTTGATCATTTTCTAGAATAACGACACCTGCGGATACCATTCCGGCTTTTAACAAATCATACTCGCTTACACGTGCCTCATGGTTGCCGGTTACATAATAGCATGGTGCTATCTTCATTGCCTCCCCAACAAATTGCAATGCAATTTCCAAACTGGTATTGAGAGAGTCAATCAAATCGCCGGTAATTGCAATGATATCCGGATCTGCTTGCCGAAGTATGGATAAAATATTACCGTTGTCCTCACCCATCTGCACATTGTGCAGATCTGAAATATGTGCGATTCGATAACCATCAAAGTTTTCCGGCAATCGGAAACTGGTTATGGTATAAGTATTCAGTTCTAATGCTGTGTTTCCCCAAGCCACCCAAACAACAAGACCTATCAGAACGACAGACAAAGCAGCCAAAACTATGCGTCTCCTTTTCTTTGCGTTCAAATAATCACCTCGTCAAATTCAAGTTTATCTAACTGTATTATACTACAACCTTGTTCGTTTTTCAATGAAATCGCGCAAAGCGCGATGAAATCCTCACTCTGTTCGGATGAAATCTGCTTCGCAGATGAAATTAAATCCACCCATCCGCCGTCGAGGCGGATTTCATCCCCACAGGGGATTTCACCATCGAAGATGATTTCACCCACCCGAAAGGGTGGATTTAGTTGAAAAGAAGCACCTTTTGTCTGGTAGGCAAAAGGTGCTTCTTTTCTGGTGCGAGAGACGGGACACGGCTTTGCTTCGCAAATCCTGCATCCTCGGCGACCGTTGCTTCGCAACAGTACCCGCCTTGGACTTCGGAACTAAAAACAGTCCACCGGACTGTTTTCTTAACGTTCCTCACCCTCTTAGGCTTCAAGTCCCTCACCAACAAAAAAGGACACCATTCGGTGTCCTTTTCTGCTGGTGCGGATGTTCATAACACAAGTAGTTCTCCGGCAATACATATTCTAACTTTCGTACTCTAATATATTTCCTCAGATACGGAGGAATACATAATGTCAAATATTATTGAAGATTTCTATTACGACAACATTGAGCCACAAGAAGTCAATTCGGAATTAACACCTAAGCTCAAGAAGAAACTGAGTAACCTCGCCGAGAAAGAAGAACAGCTTACCGCAAGGCTGACCGGTGAAGATAAAGCGCTGTTTCAAAACTATGTCAGTGCTTACATTGAATTTTCAACAACAAGCACTGCTGACAGCTTTATATCAGGCTTCAGACTCGGAGCAAGATTTACCTACGATACATTTGTTAAGAATACGAAAGGATGAGTGCTACTATGAAAAACAATACAAATATTCAATACAGACAGGTTGGAGATTTTAACATTCCAAACCTTGTCTTGCCACCCGAAGAGGCAAATATCAGGCTCAGTAAATGGGGCATGTTACACAAGGATTATCTATCGAAAAACAAGAAGGTGTTATTTACAACGCTGCTTACCCAAGGCAAACTTTATAAGCACTGTGCTGAGGTGGAAAATCAGGCACAGCAGATGTTTGACACTCTTGTGGAACAAATGAAAAAAGCTGAAGGTGTAACCGAGCAACTGAAAGAGGAAAACCAGTTGGAATGGGTATGCTGTATGGAGAATATTGAAGCAAGGGCAAGAGAGGTTGTTTACGATGTGTTGATATATAGTTTAAATTGAATTGTGTAAAAAAGCACGACTTACCACATTTAAATTCATTAAAAATATTATACAGACATCATCTGTCCAAGTCAAAATGTATACTGTAATTACCCAACAGGTAAAAGTAAATCGGAACTGTATTTTTACTGATAGTTATTGATTTTTAAGCCATGATGTGATAAATTAATAATGCGACGTAAATCCGAATAATACTTCTGCAATAGGGAATGACTTTGGTAAAAGTGCATTCTCTGATTTACTTTACCCTGTTGCGGATAAGTGGATTTGCGTCGCAGCAAATGAGGTGCATTTTTCGGTGCGTCTTGTTTTGCATGACGCACTTTTTTATTTCGTTATATCTTCTATAAAAAACTTTTTGTTTTTTTCGTTAAAGAAATCAGTAGATATACATAATGTAATGTGATATTATTAAATTGTTGAAGAAAATCTATCTTTGGACAATTATTGTCCTTTTCTACAGATATAATGTAGTTACAGACTGCATTAAGAAGGTGTAAAAATGGAAGCATCAAAAGGGTTCAAATCTGACAGAGTCTTATATATGTATGACAAGCTCATTTACGGTGAGATTCTCAAAAAAAATGAGCTTTCCGAGTATTTCGGTGTAAGTGAGAAAAGCATTCAGAGGGATATAGATGCTCTTAGGTGTTATCTTGCCGAAAAAGGTATGGGGCAGGATATCGTTTATGAGCCGTCACTCCACGGATATAAGCTTTACGACCTTAACAGTAAAAAGCTAACTAATAGCGAGATTTTAGCTGTGTGCAAGATACTTCTTGAAAGTCGTTCTATGGTTAAACCGGAAATGCAGAGCATCATAGAAAAGCTTCTTTTTAACTGTGTACCCGAGCAGAACAAGAGGAAAGTTAATGACCTTATCGGCAACGAGCTTTACCATTACATAGAGCCTCATCACGGTAAGAGTGTATTCGAAAGTCTGTGGGGTCTCGGTACAGCTATCAGAGAGCATAGGCTCATTGAGGTGGATTACATCCGTACCAAAGACAAAGTCAAAAAGATAAGAATCCTTGAACCTGTAGGTCTGATGTTTTCCGAGTATTATTTTTACCTAACAGCCTTTATGCATGATAAAGAGGTAAAAAAGGACTTCGATAACAAGGACGACCTTTTTCCAACTATCTACAGAGTTGATAGAATTCAGAATCTCCGTATTCTTGATGAAAGATTTACTGTGCCTTATGCAGAGCGTTTTGAAGAAGGTGAGTTTCGAAAGCGGGTACAGTTTATGTATGGCGGCACATTACGTAAGATTAAATTCAGATACAAAGGTCAGTCGGTTGAATCAGTTCTTGATAAACTTCCCACGGCTAAAATAATCAGTCAGGATGAATACGGTTATATTATATCCGCAGAGGTCTTCGGTGATGGTATTGATATGTGGATACGTAGTCAGGGGGAAAATATAGAGTTAATTGATGATTAATCTCCTAAGAGAGAATAGATTTGAACTATTTAAGTGCAATAAACGTTTTAAATAATGTATTACAAAATTTAGGAAATGTACATACTAACAAAGAACAGATTCTTGCAGAAAAATGTGGTTGCTTTTTTGATATGGAGTTTAATTTTATGAATGAGTTAACAAAAGATCATCAATGATTTCTTTAAAACCAAGAAAAAATTAATATGGAAATCAATTGTAAAATATAACATTTAATGCTATAATATATGCATAATTTTATCAAAAAAACAAATAAAACTAAACATTATGATCTTCTCGGTTTATGAGTTTTGTAAACTGTATAGGTTTGTTTTTGCTCAGTAAAAAATTTTTATTTACACAGATAACATTAAAAAACAGATAGGGGTAATATTGGTCTTATGGATTCTATATTAAGAAACGAAAATGAATACATAAGAATGGATTGTCTTGATCCTTTTTTTGTTGCAGCATTTGATACAATGAATCATCCAATAAAAAAAGCAAAAAAAGTAATACAGACAGGATATCTAACTGCCCTTACATATATCGTAAAAAAAACACTTGCAGAAGAAGAGCTAAGCGAAAAACCATTTTATTCCGTATGTGATATAAAGTCATATACATCAGAAAACAAGTCAACACAGCAGTTGATTTTGGTTCTTCGTTCTGTTCTGCAAAAAAGAATTTCCGAAGAAATGCAGTTGCGGATTGATATAAAGCAACTCGTAAGCAAACGGCTACAGCAGTATAAAAACCAACTGTTTGCAGATGATGTTGAAGCTAATATAGATGAAAATCGTGGAATCGGTTGTTTGTCAACATTTGCAAAGCCTTGGCGAACCAAATATCGCTTTATGCTCGTTTGCGATGTGGCGTTGATACTTCTCGATGAATCCTTGGTTCTTCGTGCTACTGAGTTAATCAGAGAATGTCTATCTTCCAAGCAACAAGCTGATGTTGATCGGGTTTACTCGCTGTTGCAGAGCAAACAAGAAGTTGAGAAAAAGTATCAACCCATTTTGCCATTACTGAATCAGTACAGAGCTAACAAGGACTTTTTCTATAAAGAAGAAAGACGAATCATTGTTACCGCGAACATGAGTGCTGGTAAATCAACCTTGATAAATGCTCTTGTTGGTAAACCAATAGCTCGAACATCCCAAGAAGTTTGCACCGGAAATGTATGTTACTTGTTCAACAAAGCATACGAAGATAATCATATTCATTTGTCAACGCAAGGACTTAATTTGAATGCAACAGCAGATGACCTTCACGCTTATGATTGGAACGGAAAGATTTCTATCGCTTCATACTTTACGGGAATTATGTCAGATATTCCTCGCCTGTGCATAATTGATACTCCGGGTGTCGATGCTGCATTATATAAAGATCATAGCAAATGTGCCCACGATGCATTGCTTAACGATGATTATGATACAATTATCTATGTTGTAAACCCAACTCGATTAGGCACAGATGCAGAGAAAAGACACTTACAATGGGTAGCTCAAAACCTACAGAAAGAAAAGATAATCTTCGTTCTAAACAAACTCGATAACTATCACGACTTCTCTGACAGTATTGAAGAAAGCATATGTGGATTCAAAGAGGATTTATTAAAAATCGGTTTTGTAAAACCAGTTATTTGCCCACTCTCAGCATACTTCGCATATCTTCTCAAACTGAAGATGACGGGTCAACCTCTTTCAGAAGATGAAGAAGATGAGTATGTTTTGTATTCCAAAAAATTTAAGAAATCTTCTTATGACTTGTCAAACTATTATGAAGGGGTACGATGTTTGGCTACCGATTCAGAAGAAATCGCACTTAGTAAGCGCGTTGGTCTATATGGACTTGAAAAAATAATTTATGGAGACTGATACTGATATGAAAAAAGTATTTATAAAGTATAATCCTTACAATCTGGAAACAGAATTAACAGTTGACGGAAAAAAACTTGCTCAAAACAGCCAAATTGGTGAGCGTATCCTCCCGGGTTCTCGACTGCAGGAATGGGTTGAAGACCTTCCAAAGATTTTGATTGACGAATATAACGATACCGATTTTGATATTGTTTTTCACGGAACACTTTTGGATTTTGAGGATTTGACAGAAGTTTTCACGCAAGCATTTGAACACGGTGAGTTGACCGCAAAACTCGATAGAATTCCTGCAAAGGAAACTTCAGATAAAGAGGTTTTGATTGACGAGGTATTCAAAGAAATCCAAGAAGGTCCGTTCGATGAGCTGAGAGATGTGGAAATCATTAGTGCCTTCCAACACGCAAAAAGTAGCGATTTTGAAGTCTGTGTTGTTGCTACTATGAGTGCCGGTAAATCCACATTGATTAACTCAATGCTTGGAACTAAGTTGATGCCATCCAAACAGGAGGCTTGTACCGCTATTATTACAAGAATCAAGGACACCGAGGGGAACGACACTTGGCAAGCTGAGGTTTATAGTAAAGATAATCGTCTTATTGAAACGCACGAGAACCTTACATATGCCACAATGGAAAGACTTAATGGTGATGAAAATGTTTCGGTTATCAAAACTGCCGGCAATATCCCGTTTGTGTCTTCCGAAGATGTATCCCTTGTCTTGATTGATACTCCTGGTCCGAACAATTCAAGAGACCCTGAACATAGAAAGGTTCAGAGCGAATTTTTGAATAAATCCTCTAAGTCTCTTGTTTTGTACATTATGGAAGGCACATTTGGTTCCGATGATGACAACTCTTTACTTCAGCGTGTAGCTGATAGCATGAAAGTTGGAGGCAAGCAGAGTAAAGATCGCTTTATTTTTGTTGTAAATAAAATGGATGACCGTCGCAAAGAAGACGGAGATACCACACAGACTTTGGATAGAATTCGTGCATACCTTAAAGGTCATGGAATTACCAATCCGAATCTGTTTCCTGCAGCGGCTCTGCCGGCATTAAATATCCGGTTAATGCAAAGTGGAGCTGATGTTGATGAAGATACTATGGATGAAACAGAAATGAAAGTCCGTAAGCTGAACCGAAACGAGACATTGCATTTTGAAAACTACGCTTCTCTTCCCGCAAGTATTCGTGGTGATATTAAAATGAAGCTGACTGATGCTAAAAGCAATGGTGATGCTGATTCAGAAGCGTTAATTCATACCGGCGTTGTTTCCATTGAAGCTGCCATTCGTCAGTATGTCCAGAAGTATGCAAAAACGGCAAAAATCAAAAACATCGTTGATACATTCATGCACAAGTTAGATGAAGTCGGATGCTTTGAAAAGACCAAACAGGAACTTGCTAAGAACCGTGAAGATGGTGAGCGTATTGCCCGACAGATTGAAGCCATCCGTAAAAAGGTTGATGATGTAAAATCCGCCCAGCAATTTAGAGATGCTGTTGATGATGCAGTTATCGAGGTAAGCGATGATGCGAAAGACATCATTGATAGTATTGTTCAGAAATACCAAGCAAAAATCAGAAAGAAAATTGATGAACTGCGTGGACAAGAGCTTGATATGGACGAGGTTATGGATGAGGTCAGTCGCTTAGAGCGTTATGCTAAGAAGCTTGAGCCGGATTTCCAAGCTGAACTTGACGAGCTTATTCGTGAAAACTTGGTTAAGACAAGTAACGCTTTGCTTCAAGAATATAAGAAAAAGCTCGCATCTCTTACGAGTGAAATTGACCCTAACGCTCTTGCAGGCATTTCTATTGACCCTCTCAAACTTATGGGAGGAACCGTACCTACCGCAGATGAATTCTCGGTAACAAAGCTCGTTCAGTCTAAGAAAGTTGAAGACGGGAAAGAGTGGGTGGAAAATACAAACAAGAAGTGGTACAAACCTTGGACATGGTTCCAGGAAAAGGGCTACTACAAGACTAAGTACAAGACTGTCAAATATGTTCCTGCAAGCGAATTGGCACAAGAGTTCTTTGCTCCTATAAAGGAAACCGTGTTGAATAACGGAGAACTTGCACAGAAGCACGCAATCAAACAATCCAACCGAATTGTTGCTTCGTTTAATAAGGAGTTTGAAAGGTTGGATGGCGTGTTGAAGCAGAAGTTGTCTGAGCTTGAAAGCTATGCAACCGACAAGACTAAGGCAGAGGAACGCATTAAGGAAACTGAAAGAAGATTGGCATGGCTTGAAGTAATTAAGAACCGTGTCGCTTCAATACTTGAGATATAAAGGAGGTTAAGATTATGGCTTTAACAAACGCATTTTACGAGGCAGTTCAATCTGGAAATGTTCGTCGTGTTAGAATTATGATGCAGGACAGCTTACTCGTTGACCCTACTTTTACCGAGTTTAATGCTATGGAAAAAGCGGCATCATCAATGGTGGGGCTTTATGATGAACACGACGGGAAAGATCTTATCGAAGACCGCAATATGTGGAATGATGATTACATGGACAAAGTGATGGTAAAGGTTCTCTCCAATTTCTCTCACGAGAGAGTTGACCATCTGAAAGAAGTAGTTCGATACCTCAGACCTGTAGCAAAGACCATTGCTCCCAAAAAGGAACAGACAAGCAATCAAACTTGCACTACTACAAAAAAAGGTTCTTACGAGGAAGAAAAACGCCGTTGTCAAGAATGTGGCGATTATCTCGGTGCTAAAATTGGTGCCGGTGCGGCCGTAGGTGCAGCAGTTGGCGGTGTAATTGCGTCTGTTGCAGGTGCTTCTGTCGCAGGTGTGATTGGTGGCGTTGTAGCCGGTGCAGTTGTTGGTGGCGTTACGACCACGCTTATCGTCAACGAGGGTAAAAGATAATGAGTGATACTGTTATACTTCAAAAGCAGGAAGAATACCCCGAAGAAGTAAATGCTGTCGAGACTATGCCTAAACAGGAAGAAAGCAATCTTCCGACTATGTCTGAATTACAAACTCAGCTTGCAGAATCAAGCAAACTTGTTGATGATATTGTTCTTAAAAAATATCTCCACAAGCTCACAGACCTTGAAATCATTCCTTTGACAGACGAACTCAAGCAGATTAGCGATATTCGTCTCTTTAAGATTACCGAAATGGTTTATCAGAAAGATGAATACTCTACATATAAGTTTGCTTCTGTTTTTAACTCTGTGCAGAACTTGAACTGCGGCGTGTTTATTATTGCGGACAGCAACGGCGAAAAAACGGACTTCTATATGGGTGTTCGCTCCTTGGATGATAAGAGAACTACGAAATCTCTCAAAGACACATTAAGAAATGCATTGATTGGTCAGTTCCCTGGAGTAAAATCTACAGACTTGCTCGACCCGCAAGCGGAGGCTTTTCTGGCTGACATTCCAACCAAAAACATATCTTCTGTTTCTTGTGTGGCAAACAACAAGGATGAGGATTTTAAGGACAATGAGACCTTTATTCAAGGATTGGAAAAGTTGGCACTTGCTATGCAGGGGCAGAAATATACTGCGATTGTATTGGCTAAGAGCACGCCGCCCGAACAGCTCGACGAAATTCGTAGAGCTTATGAGACGATTTATACCCAGCTCTCTCCGTTTGCCAATATGCAGTTGTCATATGGCACAAACACGGCTCTGAGCATTTCCGATGCATTGTCTCACGGAACGACCACCGGAACGTCTTATACAAGGAACACCGGAACGTCTAAAGGTACAAGCTATTCAAAAGGAACGACCGAAACCGAATCCGTTTCCAAAGCAGATACTTTGGGAACTTTGGCAAAAACTGTAGGGACGGTTGCTCTCGGTGCTTTGAGTGTGGCTGCTGCTCCTCTTACCGGTGGAACAAGCCTTGTTGCCGCAGGAGCACTCACCGCAGGACAAATTGCTTTGGGTGCATATACTCCTTCAACCAAAACAAAGGGTCATTCTGTCAACGAAAACTATAGCGAGAATGAAACATATAGCGAGGGCGAGGCTTTCGGTGAAAACAAAAGCACATCAGAAAACAAAACTCATACTCGTGGTATGACTTCTGGCAAAACCGAAAATATGCAGTTGACGATGCAGAATAAAACTCTGCTCAATACCCTTGATAGAATCGACTTGCAGTTGAAAAGACTTGATGAGTGCGAAAGCCTTGGTATGTGGGAATGTGCTGCTTACTTCCTTTCCGATAGTCAAGAAACTGCGGAAATGGCAGCAGGAACTTACAAGGCTCTTATGAAGGGTTCAAAATCCGGCGTTGAAACTTCTGCAATAAACTATTGGGGTCGTCAAGACAAAGCGAAGTTGCCGATTTTGAGAGACTATATTACAAATTTTATTCATCCTGTGTTTGCATATACAACTGAGCAGGGATACTTGCCCGTTACCACATCTTCTCTTTTGAGCAGTAACGAACTGGCTATTCAGATGGGTTTGCCGAGAAAATCTGTGTGTGGATTCCCTGTGATTGAACACGCAGACTTCGGCAAGGAAGTTGTTTCTTATGGCAAGAAGATAAACAGCCGTGAGCTGTGCCTCGGAAATATCTTTACTATGGGAACGGAAACCAATACCCCTGTAAATCTTGATATAAACTCTTTGACGATGCACACATTTGTTACAGGCTCTACCGGTTCCGGTAAGAGCAATACTGTGTACGAGATTTTGAATCAGCTCCATAACATCTATGGCATCCCGTTCCTTGTTGTTGAACCGGCAAAGGGTGAGTATAAAAATATGTTCGGACAATTTGCAGATGTGTCCGTATATGGTACAAACCCGAAGAAGACTTCGTTGCTGAAAATCAATCCGTTTAGTTTCCCTGATGACGTTCATATCTTGGAACACTTGGATAGACTTGTAGAAATTTTCAACGTATGTTGGCCCATGTATGCTGCTATGCCCGCTATTTTGAAAGAAGCTATCGAACGAGCTTATGTAACTGCCGGTTGGGATTTGGTTTCTTCGGAGAATAAAAACGGGCATAAGTTCCCGAACTTTGCAGACATACTTGAGCAAATAGAAGCAGTTATCAATGAATCCAAATATTCTGCTGACAGTAAGGGCGACTACTCCGGTGCACTTTTAACTCGTGTCCGTTCTTTGACAACAGGCTTGAATGGTCTTATTTTCTGCAACGATGATATATCGAACGAAGACTTGTTCGATAAGAGTGTGATTGTTGATTTAAGCCGTGTTGGTTCTACAGAAACAAAATCTCTCATTATGGGCTTGCTCGTAATGAAGCTCAATGAATACCGTATGTCTTCTAGAAAAATCAATAACTCCCTGTCGCATATCACAGTTTTGGAAGAAGCACATAATCTGCTGAAGCGTACATCCACAGAGCAAAGTTCTGAAGGTTCCAATCTTCTCGGTAAATCTGTGGAGTTGCTTGCTAACTCGATTGCAGAGATGCGTACTTATGGTGAAGGCTTCGTTATTGCAGACCAGTCTCCTGGCTTGTTAGATATGTCTGTCATCAGAAATACAAACACAAAAATTGTACTTCGTCTGCCAGAACGTAGCGACCGTGAATTGGTCGGATATGCAGCAGGGCTTAATGATGAACAGATTGATGAACTTTCAAAGCTAAGACGTGGTGTTGCTGCAGTTTATCAAAACGATTGGGTTGAACCTGTTCTTGTCCAAGTTAATAAGTGCGAGCTTGACGAAACAGCCTATGACTTTTCTGCTACCGTATCTGGAACGGAAAAAAATAACATTCGTGAGCAGTTGGTAAACTTACTGATTCAAGGTAGAGTTCGGGAAAAACTTGATTATTCCATTCTTGATATTGAAAAAGGCCTCGGAACGCTTGCTCTTTCTACTGTGAACACCGAATTTGTCGAAGAACAAATCGCAGAGTATAAAGAGAACAATGCTCTTGGTTTGTGGTCAGACGAAAACTTCCGTTGGTTGTCCAGACGATTGACCGATATTCTCGGTGTAAGAACCAAGGTAGAAAACTGTGTTTTAACGGCGGCTGATGATGACGAGTTGACGAATATGCTCAGAAGAATTGTCCTGCAGATTTCACCAGAAGCATCTAAAGCAAAAATTATTGCGTTGAGTCAATGCTTTATGAAAGATATGGGCACACAGCAGGACGAGAGTGAGATTAGACAGAAGCTCTATGTAAAATGGGTGAATTATATCAAAGAAAAGGGTGTTAGATAATGATTGGCAATTTAAAAGATGTTACCGAAATATTCCGAAACCGTTTTGCTGAATCTCCGCTCGGAAAACAGCTTGAGTGTATGGACTTTGATAATATTGACAATACTGATGATAGATCGCTAGATGCCTATGTGAACGATGTTCCAGATGAACTCTGTGATGATAACGGTAAACAATATCGTACCGAGGATGGTGGATGGATTCCAAATAACACCTATGTGCTGGATGAAGTAATCTACAAGACAGATGACAACGGAAACATCTATAGTATTGACGGCAAGCTCCAACCTAACACCACTTACGAGCTGAATGGAAATGTCTATACAACTGATGAGAATGGAAGAATTATCAGGTGTGAAGCGAAGCCTGTACGTAGTCCTGAGAATCCTCGTGATAACGAAGCTCAACGACAGGCTGGAGGTGAAGACCGCCGCCCTAACGACCAAGGTGGTCATATCGTCAGTCGCGATATGAATGGCGATGGTGGTATCGGCAATCTCGTTGCTATGGATTCTAAAATCAACCAAAGCGATTACAAGCGTATGGAAAACGATATTAAAGCTGCTTTGGATGAAGAAAAAGAAGTAACAACAAAGATAGAAATGACTTATAGTGGTGATTCTGAGCGACCCGACAAAATCACCGTAACCGTTACGTCAGACGGTAAAGATACCGTGTATAAATTCGATAATAATTTGGATGGTTCTCTTAGAGACGAAGTTCCTGAGAACGGCAAGGAAACTGTTCAAGACCGCTTGGATGAAACCGGTGGTGAGATTTCTTCTATCAAGGAAGAATATGATGAAAACGGCAACCTCGTCGAAACAACAGTTTACATCACATACAAGGGCGAAGATGGAACCAACTATCGAACCAGCGTTGTTATCGAGAATCAGTAAGGAGGCGAAACATAATGACTGAATTAGAACTTTTTGTAGCAGAACAGATAAAGACACTCGTGCCGAGCTACGATACTGTGGAACTGAAAGCGACAGTAAGTGCGTCCAGTTTTTCTGTGGAGTTTTTCGCAACTGTTAATGGTAAGAAAATGCAGTGTTTTGAAATGATTGATGAAGGTATGTTTACCGAGAAGAATTTCAATGCTGCATCTAAGGCTATTGTGAATTATTTTAGAAACCTGTCCGACTTTAACACAGACGGCATCAATAAATATACTGTGGTGCTATAAAAAGAAATAAATCTATCATACACACTTTTGCCACCTTTGGAAAGTATAATTAGACCACATTTTATAAACATCCCCACGATGGTGTCGGTGAAAACCGACACCATCTTTTCTTTTTCGGAAAAGTTCTTGACAAATAAACAAATGTTCTGTATAATGATAAATTGGTAAATAATGTATTTACCCTACAACTAAATATAATCTGAAACACATATTTTTTACTTATTGGCTGCATGCCAACACATATTATCTGACCGAAAAAGTATAGTCCGATACTCGGTTAGTAACATACGGGCAATCAGAGCTTAAAGTTTAAGCCGTTACATAGTTTCAGTGCAAACTG
>JAXJUJ010000212.1:0-5538 GCA_036309125.1 Acutalibacteraceae bacterium
CCCCTTTCAAAGAAGCTTAATGAAAAGGCTGAAGAAGTTTATGCAATGCTTGCAAAGAGATTTATGGTTGAGTTTGATGACACAGGTTCAATCGGTAAGCGTTACCGCCGTCAGGACGAAATCGGTACACCGTTCTGCATCACTTATGACTTTGACTCAGTTGAAGACGGTTGCGTAACAATCCGTGATCGTGACACAATGGCACAGGAGCGTATCGCTATCGATAAGCTTTGTGAATATATTCAGGAAAAAATCACATTTTAATTTAGTATAAACAATCAGGTTATACAGAAAGGTAGGCACTATGAAAAAGATTAAATTTACAGAAACCGTACTCCGTGACGCTCAGCAGTCACTCATCGCAACAAGAATGTCTTTCGACGATTTCGCACCTGTTCTCGCAGAACTTGATAAAGCGGGTTACTACTCACTTGAGTGCTGGGGCGGCGCAACATTCGACTCATGCCTTCGTTACCTCAATGAAGATCCGTGGGAAAGACTCCGCAAAATCCGCAAGGCTTGTCCGAACACAAAGCTTCAGATGCTCCTCAGAGGTCAGAACCTCCTTGGCTACAAGCACTATCCCGATGACGTTGTAAGAAAGTTCGTTGCAAAGAGCGTTGAAAACGGTATTGATATCATCCGTATCTTCGATGCACTCAACGACGTACGTAACATCGAAGTTGCTGTTGACCAGACAATCAAATCAGGCGCTCACGCTTCAGGTACAATCTGCTTCACATTGAGCCCTGTTCACAACATCGAGTCATACATCAAGCTTGCTAAGGATATGGAAAATATGGGTGTTCACTCAATCTGTATCAAGGACATGGCAGGTATTATGAGTCCGAAAGAGGCATATGACCTCGTCAAGGCTCTCAAGGAAAACACAAAGCTTCCGATCATCCTTCACACACACTCAACAACAGGTCTTGCAGCAATGACACTTCAGAAGGCTGCAGAGGCAGGTGTTGACGTAATCGATACAGCTATCTCCTGTATGTCAGGCGGTACATCACAGTTTGCAACAGAGACAATGAACTACGTTCTTACTCAGGACGGCTACGACACAGGTCTTGACACAGATGTTCTCAAAAACATCAACGACTTCTTCAAGCCTGTTCGTGCAAAGACTCTTGAGTCAGGTCTTCTTAATCCTGTTGTTCTCGCAACTGATACAGACGCGCTCGGCTATCAGGTTCCCGGTGGTATGCTTTCAAACCTCGTTGCTCAGCTCACAGCTCAGAACAAGATGGATAAGTTTGAAGAAGTACTTCAGGAAGTTCCGAGAGTTCGTGCAGATATGGGTTATCCGCCGCTTGTTACTCCGATGAGCCAGATGGTTGGTGTTCAGGCTACACAGAACGTTCTCCTCGGTAAGTATAAGAACGTTTCAAAGGACGTTCGCAGCTACATCAAGGGTGAATACGGTAAGGCTCCTGCAGAAATCAACCCCGATCTCATCAAGCAGGTTCTCGGTGACGAGAAGCCGATCGAAGGCAGATTCGCAGACACACTTGCTCCCGCTTTTGAAACTGCAAAGGCAGAAATCGGCAGCAAGGCAAAGAGCGAGGAAGATGTTCTTTCTTACATCGCATTCCCGATGCAGGCTGAAGCTTTCTTTGATAAGCGCGACGAATTAGAAAGAAACACCTTCACATACACCATCAGAGAAGTATAAGGAGGAATCGTAATGAATTTTTCAGAAATTCTTGCAAAAATCACAACACCTCCCGTTCCTGCTATAGTAGTGGCAGTCGTTGCTGTTCTTCTCATTCTTTATGTTTACATTGCAAAGGCAATAAACTCAAAGAAAAAGGATGTTGCTCCTGCAAAAACTTCTGACAAAAAAGATGCTCCCGTTGCTTCAGCAACCAACAAGACCACAGGTGTTGCCGCTTCTTCAGGCAACCTTGAGCTTGTCGGCACAGACGAAAAAACAGCCGCTGTAATTATGGCTATCGTTTCAGACAAAAGCGGTATTCCGCTCAACAGACTTCAGTTTAAATCAATCACTCTGATGGAGGACAAATAAAATGAAATATGTAGTTACATTAAACGGAAAAAATTACGAAGTTGAAGTAAACGAAACAGAAGCAGTTGTAACAAACATTTCCGATGCAGTTGCTGCTCCGGCACCCGTTGCAGCACCCGCTCCTGCGGCTGCTCCCGCTGCACCTACAGCTCCTGTTGCACAGACAGTTTCTGCTGAAGGTACAACAATCGTTGCTCCAATGCCCGGCTCAATCGTTAATATTAACGTTTCAGCAGGTCAGGCTGTCAAGTCAGGCGATGTTCTTATCATTCTCGAAGCTATGAAAATGGAAAACGACATCACAGCTCCCTGCGATGGTGTTGTTAAGCAGATCGTTACAACAAAGGGCGCAACAGTCAACACTGATGACGTTCTCCTCGTTATTTGAGTCGGAGGTGTAAATTAATAATGGGTGTTTTACTTGAAAACTTTGCGACCGTCTCCTTCCAGCAGATCGCAATGTGGATTATCGGTGCAGTGCTCATTTTCCTTGCTATCAAAAAGGAAATGGAACCTTCACTCCTTCTTCCCATGGGATTCGGTGCAATCCTCATCAACCTTCCCAACTCAGGTGCAAAACATATCATCGACGTTATGTTCAGAGTCGGTATCGACAATGAATTCGGTGAATTGATGCCACTTATTCTTTTCATCGGTATCGGTGCGATGATCGACTTCACACCGCTTCTTACTAACCCTAAGCTTATGCTTTTCGGTGCAGCAGCTCAGTTCGGTATCTTCTTTACCCTCTGTCTTGCTTCATTTTTCGGTTTCGACCTCAAGGATGCAGCTTCAATCGGTATCATCGGTGCTGCTGACGGTCCTACAGCTATCGCAGTTTCAATGGAACTCGGTTCAAAGTACATCGGTGCTATCATGGTTGCGGCTTACTCATATATGGCTCTCGTTCCGCTTGTTCAGCCGCCGATCATCAAGCTTTGCACAACTAAGAAAGAGCGTCTCATCCGTATGGATAACACAGCAGGTAAGACTCCTTCAAAGCTTACAAAGATTCTCTTCCCGATCGTTGTTACAATCATTGTAGGTCTTGTTGCTCCTGATGCTGTTGCTCTTATCGGTTTCCTTATGTTCGGTAACCTTATCCGTGAGTGTGGTGTTCTTAACTCACTTTCAGAAACAGCTCAGAAGGTTCTCGCAAACCTTGTTACAATCTTCCTTGGTATTACAATCGCAGCTCGTATGAGAGCTGAGGAATTCCTCACAGTTGACACACTTCTCATCATCGGTCTCGGTCTTTTCGCTTTCATCTTCGATACATTCGCAGGTGTTATGCTCGCAAAGATTATGAACCTCTTCTCAAAGAAGAAGATCAATCCGATGATCGGTGCTGCAGGTATTTCTGCTTTCCCGATGTCAGCTCGTGTTGTTCATAAGATGGGTCTTGAGGAAGACAATCAGAACTTCCTTCTTATGCACTCAATCGGCGTTAACGTTTCAGGACAGATTGCTTCAGTTATCGCAGGCGGTCTTATCCTTACATTCTTCAGATAATCAGGGAGGTAATTATTATGAATATAGATTTTAATGCTTTCCTTAGCTCACTTCCCTATATGGGTAAGGGTATGCTCGGAATTTTCATCGTAACAGCACTTATCGTTCTCGTTGTTAATGCACTTAATAACATTCCTGAGAAAAAGTCAAAGAAGAATAAAGAAGAAAAGTAATTCAGACAGCAGCCTGTTTTGTTGTTAAGGAACAGGCTGTATTTTTATAATATTCCCAAAGGAGGTTTACAGATGAACTTCAATCCGCATTTCCTCGGAATTTTCACTGACATCTACGGTTCGTACGATGCTATGAACATCCCCAAGGCTCTTCTCGTGGCTCTTGTCGGTTTTATCACTGTTCTTGCAATGCTTTCAATCATCGCACTTTTTATCAAGCTCATCGCTTTTATTTTCTCAGGTATTGAGAAGAAGGCTAACTCAAAGAAGGTAGAAACAGTTATAGCTCCCGTAGAGCACAAATCTAACGAATCTGTAACTGTAGGCTTTACCCTTCCTGACAATGAATCTCAGGGTCACCTTGAGCTTGTAGGTGTTGACGAAGCTACAGCCGCAATGCTTATGGCTCTCGTAAGCTATAAAACAGAAATTCCGCTTAACAGACTTGCTTTCAAGTCTATCAAATTTGTCGAGGAGGTAAAATAAATGAAATACGAAGTAGTTTTAAATAATAAAAAATATGAAATCGAAGTTGACGAATGTTCAGTTGCTCTCAAATCAGTCAGCAATGTTGCTCCTGCCCCTGTTGCAGCTCCTGCACCCGTTGCAGCGGCTCCCGCTCCGTCAGCAGCTCCTGCCCCTGCTGCAAATGCAGAAGGAACAACAGTCGTTTCTCCTATGCCCGGTTCAATCCTTGCAGTAAACGTAAGTCAGGGACAGACAGTACGTGCAGGCGAAGTTCTCGTTGTACTTGAAGCGATGAAGATGGAAAACGACATCGTTGCTCCGTCTGACGGTATTGTTAAGCAGGTTCTCGTTGCTAAGGGAACCACTGTTGACACTGACCAGGTCCTTCTTGTTATTTAATCGGAGGTACACATATGGAACTTATTACAAACCTCCTTGCAGGATTGTGGGAAGCTTCAGGTTTCGCCCTTCTTACATGGCAGAACGGTGTCATGATCGGCGTATCCTTCGTTTTCCTTTTCCTTGCAATCGCTAAAAAATTCGAACCGTTGTTACTTGTGCCAATCGCTTTCGGTATCCTGCTTGCAAACCTTCCCGGTTCGGGCATTATGGATGATCTTACCCTCTCACAGGCTTTCGGAGGTGACGGCTCAACAGCTGTCGCAGGCAGCCACTGGTACGATTCAGGTGTTCTCAGAATCCTCTATGCAGGTGTTAAGTCAAGTATCTTCCCCTGCCTTATCTTCCTTGGCGTTGGAGCAATGACTGACTTCGGACCGCTTCTTTCAAATCCCATCAGCCTTCTTCTCGGCGCTGCTGCTCAGCTCGGTATTTATGTTGCATTCATCATTGCAATCGTTCTCGGCTTTACTCCGCAGGAAGCTGCCGCTATTTCAATCATCGGCGGTGCAGACGGTCCGACAGCTATCTGGATTACAGGTAAACTTGCTTCTCACCTTCTCGCTCCGATCGCTCTTGCAGCATATTCATATATGGCACTCATTCCGCTTATCCAGCCACCCATTATGAAAGTTCTCACAACAAAGAAAGAACGCGAAGTCAAGATGACACAGCTCCGTAAGGTTTCAAAGACAGAAAAAATTGTCTTCCCCGTAGTTGTTCTTGTTCTTATCGCTCTCATTCTTCCGTCAGTTGTGCCACTTCTCGGTATGCTTATGCTCGGTAATCTCTTCCGTGAATGCGGTGTAGTTGACAGACTTTCTGACGCTGCACAGAATGCGATGAACAATATCGTCGTTATCCTTCTCGGTGTCACTGTCGGTGCAACAGCTAACGGTGAAAGCTTCCTTAAGCTTCAGACGCTCGGCATCGTTGCTCTCGGTCTTACAG
>JAXJUJ010000213.1:0-13546 GCA_036309125.1 Acutalibacteraceae bacterium
AAACTCGATAAAATACTGCCGTATTTTGAGAGTTTTAACGAAGTCATTCGCCAAAAGAATTGATTTAAGGCTATCAAATCCCTAATTTACGCCGCCCAAGAGCCATCCTTTTATTTTTCGTCGGGATATTTTTTTGTAATAACACGTATGAGAATAATTATAAGAATCAGTACAACTACACCTATACCGATGAGAATTGCAGGAATCAGCTCGATATTGTTTTTAATCTGTTCTTCTACAATCTTCTCATAGTTTGCAGGAGTGTCAGCTTCAGCCGAAGCTGCTGTTGTGCTTGTAGTTTCTTCAGATACAGTCTCTGGTCCCTTTGCTTCATAGTTGAAATTCGCACCGGTCAGAGATTCATTATTATCTCTCAGAGTAACAGTATTCCATTGCTCCTGAGTACCCGTAAAGTATACTTCGGAAAGTTTGCTGCATTTTGAAAAAGCGTTTTCACCGATGAGAGTCACGCTTTTTGGAATGGTTATGCTTGACAGGGAAGAACATTCGTAAAACGCGGTAGTACCTATTACATTTACCGATTCTGACATAAAGATATTACGGATGCTGGTGTTTCCTGCAAATGCAGACACACCTATTGTTGTAACTGAATAAGGTACACTGAAATTAGCGGATTTGTTGCCGGCAGGGTACTGGATGATTTCAGTTTTATCTTTGTTATAAAGTATGCCGTCGCTGTCAGAGCAGTAGTGTTTGTTGCTTTCATCTACACTTATAGTTGAAAGCTTAGTGCAACCGTAAAATGGTGCATCATTGATTTTTTCGACGGAAGCGGGGAGGGATACTGATTCAAGTGATGAACAGTTGTCGAAAGCTCCGTATCCGATTTCTTTGATTCCGTCAGGTAAAGTCAGATCACTGACGAGTGTGCAGTCTTTGAAAGCGTAATTGCCGATTTTGGTGATTCCATCTTCGATGGTAATTGAAGTTATACGGTCAGTGTAAGACCTCCACGGTACGTAATCAGCACTACTGTAGGAAGTGATGTAGCCACTGCCACTGATAGTCAGATTGCCTGTCTGTGAGTCGAATGCCCATTGTGCATTTGAACCGCACGTTCCTGTTTCTGCAGCAGATACACAGAGAAAGCTCATACTCAGCAGAACTAAAGCTGTTAAAAATGAAACGATTATTTTTGAAGTCCTGTACTTCATACTAAACACCTCTTTTATACAGGATATTATATTCTTCGACTCTTTAAAAGTCAATAAAAAGGATGACAGATTGCTCTGTCATCCTCTTTATTTTTAAAGATTTATTCAGTTTTTCCCGGGAAAATTCTGAATGTGAAGTTAAACTCTTTTTCAAGGAGTCTGTACTTGTCAAGGCTCTTGGGACCGCAAGATGCAGAACCACAGCTGAGATTCTTATAGTCAAGGCTGAGTACAGTTTCCTTAAGAGGCTCGAGTTCATAGTCATGCAAGGTCTCACGGAGCATATTGGGTGTGAAGTGCTGAGCGTTGACACTGAAAGACTCGAAGTCTTCAGGTGTGCAGTAAAGACCTACACCGTCAGCGTTTCTTACTTCAGCCCACTTTGTTCCGAAGTGAGATGAGTTTTCCTGAGGACGTACATAATGCTCGAAGTTATCAGTTACGGTTGACTCGAACTTATCAACATATGTTGACAGATTCTTGTCGATGTAGCTTTCGTGAGGACCGTAACCAAAGAAGTTGAACGCCTCAAATCCTTCAGGCATTGTAAGCTGAAGACCGATCTTCGGAAGTACTTCGATTCCGTCTGCGGCCTTACCGTTAACGTTGATGAGTAAAGCACCGTTTGCAAGGAATGTGTATGTGACAGTACCTCTGAAGGCAGGATCGTAGGTGTGTGCGCCAAGTGACATTTCTGCAGTAACTACAACCTTGTTGCCTGTATTTTCTGTGATTGAAGCCTTATAGGTTTTCTGTCTGAGATTGTAAAGACCGATTGTCTTCCACTGTTCAGCGTAAACAACGTCGTTATCAGTCGGAGCTCTGTTGAGGTTGATTTCTACAGGCTTGGTGATAAGGTCAGTGTCATTATAACGGATTGCTTCCAGTCTGCCGTAAGGTTTGTCAAATACGAAGCTGTTGGTGTTTGCTTTGATTCTGATATATCGATCATCTTCGCTGACGACAACAGCACCTTCGATGTCTGTCATTCCTCCGACAGGAGCTGAAGTGAGGTTGAACTGCTTCATACCGCACTCGAAGCCTGCAGGAGCCCAGGGCTTGTCACTCTTAGTGTAAAATCTGAGTGTAAGATAGCTGTCACCTTCAAGGTTGTAATCAGCAGGATTGAAGAGTGCGAAATCATTTGATTCACGCGGCATAAGCATAAGTCCCGAAATTTCTCCCTCAGCAACAGTAATTGCATTGGATTTTATATCCCATTTTACGAAGATATCGTCTAATCCTGTAAAGAAGAGTCGGCTCTTGATTTTGACAGAACCGTCACCGTTATAGTCAACAAAGAAGGGCTGATAAGCAATTTTTGCTTCTTTAAAGCCTGTATGCGGTGTTCTGTCGGGATAAACAAGACCGTCAACACAGAAGTTTCTGTCGTTGGGAATGTCGTTGAAGTCGCCGCCGTAAGTGTAGTTGTAACCGCCCTTTCCGTCAGGTACAGCTACGGAGTGGTCTGTGTACTCCCAGATGCAACCACCGACAAATCTGTCATCGGATTCTATAAGCTCCCAGTAATCTCTTAGGTCTCCGGGGCCGTTACCCATAGCGTGGCAGTATTCGCAGAGATAGAAAGGCTTCTTGCCACGTTTTTTGCTCTCAAGAATTTTTTTGCAATCGTCAATTGACGGATACATATAGCTTTCAACGTCAGAAACATCATTGAGCTTTATTTTTCCTCTGTCTGCGTAGGAATAGTTTGCGCCTTCATAGTGGATTATAGTACCGGGTTTTCTTCCCTTGATATAATCTCTCATTGCACGGTGATTGTCGCCGCAGCCTGACTCGTTACCGAGTGACCAGAAGATTACACAAGCACGGTTTTTATCACGCTCGAACATTCTTTTTGCTCGGTCAACGTATGACTCTTTCCACGCAGGATCTCTTGAAAATTCACTCCAGAAGTATATCCAACCCTGTTCACCGTACGGATCGTCTTTTGGTGTACGGCAGATTCTTGCCGGTGTACCATGTGTTTCAAGGTCAGATTCATCGATAACGAGGAAACCAAGCTCGTCACACATTTCAAGCAGACGAGGATCATTGGGGTAGTGTGATGTTCTGATAGCGTTTACGTTGTGACGCTTGAGTATGTAAAGATCTTCAAGCATATGCTCAACAGGAGTTGCGTGTCCGAGGAACGGATGAGAGTCGTGTCTGTTTACACCGCGGATTTTAATCTTCTGTCCGTTGAGATAAAGAATTGAGTTTTTGATAACAAGATCCTTGATACCGACTTTAGCAAGAATTGTTTCGTCGGATACGTCAAGATAAAGGCTGTAAAGAAGGGGAGCCTCGTCGTTCCAGAGTACAGGATCGTCGATTTTGATTTTAATCTTGCCGTCCTTACTCTGACCGGAAGCAATAGTATCACCGTGAGGTGAGACAAGTCTGTAATCAGCATCTCTGTCTCCGTAAACCTTAAGGTCAACGTCCAATATACAACGTGTATTTTTCTTCTTGAGTTCAGTTTTGATAAAGAAGTCCTCAATTCTGCCGCGTTTGCTTCTTTCAAGGATGTAAACTTCACGGAATATACCGCTCATTCTCCACATATCCTGATCCTCAAGATATGATCCGTCGCACCACTTGAGTACGAGCACAGCAATACGGTTTTTACCTGTGTGAACAAATTCGGTAATATTGAATTCGCTTGTCATATGGCTTACCTGGCTGTAACCGACAAATTTGCCGTTGATCCAGAGATAGAAGCAGGAATCAACACCTTCAAAGTTGAGGAAAAGATCACGGGTGATCATATTTTCATCAATTTCAAAGTCGCGGATATAAATACCGCAGGGATTTTCATCAGGAACGTGCGGAGGATCAAGGGGATAGGGATAGTTGATGTTTGTATAGTTGGGTTTATCGTAATCCTTATCAAGCACCATCTGCCAGTTCATAGGAACTTTGATTTTATCGTATGCAGCATCGATTTCGAAGTCTTCTGCGTAGAAACCGTCCTCGACATCTATGATGCTCGGATAAAATCTGAAATCCCATTCACCGCAGAGACTGTGAAAATATTTAGACTCTGAGCGAGGCAGATCTGCGCTTGCATCATCCTGATACGGGATAAAGTAAGCTCTCGGCTCTTCACAACCGAAGTGAAGAACATCGAGACTTTTATGATAGTCGGGTAATTTAATCATCATAATACCTCCGTCTTTTATAACTCGATTTTAGCTTTTCTTGAATTGATTCCGTAGAATATAACCGGATCGAATTTGGGTTTTCTCGAATATGTGTAAAGACCGTTCTGCTCCTGCTCAATGTCATAAAGCTGAGTATAGCAGAAACCGAAAATGTACTCGTTGTCGAGAAGGGGATCAGTGAGTCCTTGGTAACGCTCGATGAATTCATACTTGTTCTTAGGCGCATTACCGTAACCCCATGCGTTCTGATTGCTCTGATCAACTGACCACTGGATTCCGCCGTATTCACTTACGAAGAGAGGCTCACCTTTATAGGTCTGTCTTTCTGCATGCTGGTCAAAAATCTTACCTTCACCGGCATTAACGTAAAATGTTTTGAATACCTCAGGATCCTGCTCATAGTTGTGCACGTCAAAGATTTCACCCGTAACATGGAAATTACCGCTGACATCGATACACGGACGTGTAGGATCATAAGCCTTTGTTACATCGTAAATCATCTTCAAAGCAGGGTCGTGCTGCTTTCTTCCGTCGTAATCCCAGGTTTCATTGAACGGACACCAGCCGATGATGGAGGGGTG
The DNA here is from genome assembly GCA_036309125.1 of Acutalibacteraceae bacterium. Classification (GTDB taxonomy): domain Bacteria; phylum Bacillota; class Clostridia; order Oscillospirales; family Acutalibacteraceae; genus CAG-488. The sequence goes on from JAXJUJ010000213.1 coordinate 4,924, forward strand.
ATTGAAATCACGATCAAGCTCCTCAAGCCACTCAGGAAGAACACTGTAAACGATTTTCGGATCAGAAGAGTCGAGACCCCAGTTGGGATATTCGCCCCAGACGATGTAGCCCATCTTGTCGCAGTGGTAAAGGAATCTGGGTTCAAAGATTTTTTCGTGAAGTCTTGCTCCGTTGAAGCCTACGTCAAGTGAAATCTGAATGTCTTTGATGAGTGCTTCTTCTGTGGGTGCGGTATAAATTCCGTCAGGATAGAAGCCCTGATCAAGAACAAGACGCTGGAAAACGGATTTGCCGTTGATGAGGAATTTATAACCGTCGAGCTTGATATCCCTGAGTCCGAAATAGCTGTCTACACGGTCATCATTGAATTTAAGCTCAAGATCGTAAAGTCTGCCTTCGCCTACAGTCCAGTAGAAAGCCTCTTTGAGGTCGAGATGAGCGTTGATGAGTCCGCCTTTTGTAGTAACACTTGCCACGCCCATAATTCTGTCGTGGAAAAGTGCGAGTGCTTCGAACTTACCTTCACCTACAACCTTTGCCTGAATATCAACAGAACAGTTTTCTGCATTCGGGTAAATCTTTATGCTTTCAATGTATGACTTGGGCGTAAACTCGAGCCATACTGTCTGCCAGATACCTGTTGTTCTTGTATAGTCACAGCCGTGTGAGTAGTATTCTTCACTCTGCTTACCTCTTGGCTGAAGGGGATTGCGTACGTCATCTTCAGCGTAGACTGTTACGGTGTTTACTCCCGGCTGAATGTAATCGGTGATATCAAATTTGAATGAAATATAACCGCCTGTGTGTGTGCCTACTTCCTTGCCGTTGATGTAAACGATTGCCTTATAATCAACTGCACCGAAGTGGAGAACTGTTCTCATATCTGCATATCTGTCAGGAATAACGAATTCCCTTGCATACCAGACAGCTGCCATAAAATCTTTATATTCTACTCCGGAAAGTACACTTTCGGGACAGAAAGGTACATTTATAACAGAATCAAAGTTAGTTCCTTTTTCATAAAATTTCTTAGCGAGACCGCTTTTTGAGTTGTCAATCTGAAAGCTCCATTTACCATTAAGATTCATCCAGGACTGGCGCTGAAATTGCGGTTCCGGATGTTCGGGACGTGGTATATTCATATCAATAAACCCCCATTTTGTTTTTTAAAATATAATACCATATATCGTTTTACTGTTCAATAGAATTTACATATTTAGTTGAAACAGAATGTAATTTACTTAAATTTTCTTTACATTTATCACATATTATGTTATATTTAATTCATTGAAGTGACGGAGGTGTTTTTTTGACAGATAATGAGCTTCTTACGGCTCGTCTTGACGACTGTATTGCAGAGTGTGCAGATAGCTATCTTCTGACAAATACCAACTTCCTCGATATCTATCAGCAAAGCACTGCTACTCAGTATCTCAGCAGAAAAAAAGGCATAAAGTATGATTTTTACGGTGGTTTTGCTGAGTGTGAAAGAAAGGTCGTTGTTTTTCTGCCTGATTATGCGGGAGATATATCTTACGTCGAAGAAAATCCGGAACTCTCTCCGATTGTTTCATTAAAAATCAGTAAAGACAATTTTTCAGAACTGTCTCACCGTGATTATCTGGGTGCGATTATGGCTCTCGGAATAAAGAGGGAGATGCTGGGTGACATAGTTGTCAGTGACAAAGGCTGTACGGTTGCCGTGATGCGGAGTGTTGCTGTTTATATCAGAGAGAATCTCAAGTCAGTAGGTCGCGGTAGCGTAAATGTGGAAATAAGCGATGCTTTTGAAAAAGCAGCTTCAGACACGGGCTTTGAAGTGAAGCGTTGTTATGTTTCGTCGATGCGCCTCGACGGAGTTATTGCTGCAGCGTTTAATATGTCGCGTAATACCGCTGCAGAACGTATAAAACGCGGTGAAGTACTTATGAACGGTGTAGTCACATCTAAACCAGATATTAAAGTGCCGTTTAGTGCCAAGCTTGTTATTCACGGCTTGGGTAAGGTTATGGTCGAAGAAGATGCAGGCATCACGAGGAAAGGGCGACAAGCCTTTCTAATAAAGAAATATTGATCGGAGGATAAATATTTATGTTAAATATTGCACACAGAGGTTTCAGCGGAAAATATCCTGAAAACACAATGCTCGCTTTTGAAAAAGCGATTGAGGCAGGGGCAGACGGTATTGAATTCGACGTCCATTTTTCAAAGGACGGCGAGCTTGTAATTATTCATGATGAACGTATTGACAGGACAACTGACGGAAAAGGCTTTGTTGTTGATTATACCTATGATGAGCTGAGCCGTTTTGATGCGTCAGCTACATTTACAGGTGTGTACGGATTCAATAAGATTCCGACACTGCGTGAGTATTTTGAACTTGTTAAACCTATTGACGGCTTTATTACAAATATTGAGCTTAAAACAGGCGTGAATGAATATCCCGGAATCGAAAAAGCTGTTTATGAACTTATCAAAGAGTTTGGACTCGAAAAAAGAATAATAATTTCAAGCTTCAATCACTACAGCGTTATGAGATTCAAAGAAATTGCTCCCGAAATTGTCTGCGGTTATCTCACAGGTGATTGGGTGTATAATTTCGGTGAATACACAAAAACAAGAGGGGTAGAATGCGTTCATCCGAGGTTCAATTCTCTTAACTCTCAGAGTGTTGCGGAAATCAAATCAAACGGTATACGTATCAACACCTGGACGGTAAATGATGAGGACGAAGTGAAAAGACTTTATAACCTTGGTACAGATGCAGTTATAACGAATTTTCCCGATATGGCAAAAAGAGTAATCGAGAATGCAAAAAGACAAAAAAATGATGATATTTTTTGATTTTTCTATTGAAATTAGTCATTTATAGTAGTAATATAAACGAAAATAAACCAAATTTTTCTTGAGAGGTGCAATTATGTTTACAGGAAATATGGAAGAATTCAGAGGTATTTACTCTTTGTTGCTTACTCCTTTTAAAGAGGACAAGTCAATTGATTATGATGTTTACGCTAAGTATGTTGAGTGGCAGGCATCAAGAGGCTCACACCATCTTTTCTCAGTTTGCGGAAGTGCTGAAATGACTTGCCTTTCCATCGAGGAGAGAATCAAGTGTGCAGAAATTGCAGTTAAGCACGCTTGCGGTACTGAGATTGTTGCAACAGCTAACCTTGAAAAGACCTGGCACCGTCAGGTTGAAGAAGTAAAGCGTATGGAGCAGACAGGTGTTGACGGACTTGTTTTCGTAACAAGAGGTGTCGGTGACGACGATGACCAGCTTGTTGAATATCTTTCAAACCTTGCCGAGTATACTACTCTTCCGATTCTTCTTTATGAGTTCCCGGGATTCAATCCGCACTGTATGTCAGGTGAAGCTTACGGTAAGCTTGTTGAAACAGGTAAGTTCAAGGGAATCAAGGACACAACCTGCTCTCTTGACAAGATTAAGGACAAGATTGCAGTTCAGGGCGAATCAGCAGTTCTTCAGGCAAACATTCCGTACCTCTTTGATGCATATGTGGCAGGTGCAAGAGGTGTTTGTGCTACTCCGACTTCTTGCGGTGCTAACCTTTTCCGTAAGATGTATGATGAGTTTTTTGTTGAAAAAGACATTCAGAAGGCACGTGAAACATACAATGAGATTATCCTTCTTGATAACTGTATTGACAGCGGTTTCAATGCAAGTGCAAAGTATCTTGTTCAGCTTCAGGGTATCCCGATGTCAACGGTAACACGTGCAGGTGCTACACTCAGTCCGGCAAGAATGAGAAGTATTGAGTCTTTCCATGAGTATGCAACTCAGAAGGGTCTTCTTTAATTAAAATTTATCGAAAAACGGCTACACTTGAGCAGTAAGTGTAGCCGTTTAATACGATATTTATACAAATGGTTAAAAATATCTATACATTTATACTACATTTGTATAAATGAAATCTTGAAATCTCGATTACAATATGATAAAATTACCCCAAGGGGGAGATTCTATGGCAGCACAGAATTCCGGTGAAAAAACAAAACTTTTGATTGCAAATTCTTTAAGAAAACTGATGAAGAAAAAGTCTCTTGATAAGATCAAGATTCGTGAAATTGTTGAGGATTGCGGAGTTAACCGCCAGACTTTTTACTATCATTTTCAGGATATTTATGCCTTGGTTGAATGGATTTATACCTATGACGGTATGCAGATTTTTAATCAATACAAAGAAGAGTCTGAATGGATGTCTGTAATTCGCAGAATGTTTGACTATCTCGAAGTGCATCAGGACGAAATCAAGTGTGTCGTTAATTCTAAAGCAGAGAAGTTTTTCTATAATTTTGTCCATGAAAAAATCGGTATTTGTGCAAGAATGGTCATTGAATATATTTCCAAGGGTATGACGGTTGATGCACAGTATAAGGTGTTTATTGCAGATTTTTATACATTTGCAGTCTGCGATGTGGTTGAAAACTGGTTGAGAAATCGTAATGCAACCAGAATGTCAAGCGATGAGCTTATTCATTTATTTGAGCTTACAATGCTTGGTAATGTCAAGTCAGCTCTTGAACGTTTCGAAAAAGAAACACTTATGCGTCTTGAAGCAGGTAAAAACAGTTGACAAACTAATATTTAAATGATAGAATAGCTCGGTAAAGACGTTGACGAAGAGGGGAACAACCCTAAGCTTTCAAGAGAGCCGTTGTGTGGTGAAAGACGGTAAGTGTCAGGCTGTTTCTGTAGCTTCCGAGTCGGAGAGAAGAACGCTTCCGGGTTATTAGACCTCTCCCGTTTTGCTTCGTAAAAGCACAGGACTTTATGTCTTAAGTGGCATCTCAGATGCAATTTGAGTGGTACCGCGGGTTATTACAGCTCGTCTCAAAGTTTCTTTGGGACGGGTTTTTATTTTTTGATTGTAAATTACAAGGAGGAGATATATATGGCAAAGGATCTCGCAAAACAGTACGATCCGAAAGACGTTGAAGACAGAACCTATAAATTCTGGCTCGACGGCAAATATTTTCACGCAAAATGTGACCCTGATAAGGAGCCGTATACAATAGTTATACCGCCGCCGAATATCACAGGTCAGCTTCACATGGGACACGCCCTTGACAATACTCTTCAGGATATTCTTATCCGTTTCAGACGTATGCAGGGCTTCGACACACTCTGGCTTCCGGGTACTGACCACGCTTCAATTGCTACTGAAGCTAAGATTGTTGAAGCAATGGCTAAGGAAGGACTTACAAAGGATGACCTCGGCAGAGACGGCTTCCTTGTCCGTGCATGGGATTGGAAAGAAAAGTTCGGCGGAAGAATCATTGAACAGCTCAAAAAGCTCGGTTCTTCATGTGACTGGGACAGAGAACGCTTTACTCTTGATGAAGGCTGCAGCAGAGCTGTACGTGAAGTTTTTGTAAGACTTTATGAAAAGGACCTCATCTACAGAGGTAACAGAATGGTTAACTGGTGTCCGTATTGTCAGACATCAATTTCTGATGCTGAGGTTGAGTACAGTGAGCAGGACGGCAATTTCTGGCATCTTCTTTACACAGTTAAGGAAACAGGTGAGCAGCTTGAGCTTGCTACAACAAGACCCGAAACAATGCTTGGTGATACAGCTGTTGCTATCAATGCTGAGGACGAAAGATACGCACACCTTCACGGCTGTCACGTAATCCTTCCTCTTCTCAATAAAGAAATTCCTATCGTATGCGATGAGCATGCTGATATGACAAAGGGTACTGGTGTTGTTAAAATCACACCGGCACACGACCCGAATGACTTTGAGGTAGGCAGACGTCACGACCTTCCGATGGTAAGAACATTTACTTACGACGGTCATATGACAGGTGCAGCTGAGAAGGCTGCTTATGATGAGCTTGTTGCAAGCGGTAAAGCAACAGCAGATGAGCCGGAAGTTCTTGACTGCGGTAAGTATGCAGGTATGACAACAATGGAGGCTCGTAAGGCTATTCTTGCAGACCTTGAAGCAGGCGGATATATCAAATATATCGAACCTCTTAAGCACGAGGTTGGTACTTGCTACCGTTGTCATTCTACAATTGAACCGATGGTTTCAAAACAGTGGTTTGTACGTATGGTACCTCTCGCACAGCCTGCTATTGAGGCTGTTGAAAAGGGAGAAACTGTATTTATCCCTGAAAGATTTACAAAGAACTATATGAACTGGATGAGAGGTACACGTGACTGGTGTATTTCACGTCAGCTCTGGTGGGGTCACCGTATTCCTGCATGGTATTGTGCAGACTGTGGTGCTACTATGGTTTCAAAAACTGATATTGATACTTGTCCGCACTGTTCAAGCAAAAATGTCAGTCAGGACGAAGATACTCTTGATACATGGTTCTCATCAGCTCTCTGGCCTTTCTCAACTCTTGGTTGGCCTGATGAAACACCTGATCTTAAGCACTATTATCCGACAAGTACTCTTGTTACAGGTTACGATATCATCGGTTTCTGGGTAAGTCGTATGATTTTCTCAGCTCTTGAATATACAGGACAGGTTCCGTTTGATACAGTTCTTATTCATGGTCTTGTCCGTGATGCACTCGGACGCAAGATGTCAAAGTCACTCGGCAACGGTATCGATCCTCTTGAAATTATCGATCAGTACGGTGCTGATGCACTCCGTCTTACTCTTGCTACAGGTAACAGCCCGGGTAATGATATGCGTTTCTCAGATGACAAGGTAAGCGCAAGCCGTAACTTTGCAAATAAGATCTGGAATGCAGCAAGATTTATTCTTATGAATCTTGGCGAGGACGAAAAAGCACCTCACGTTCCTGAAAATCTCGCTCTTGAGGACAAATGGATTCTCAGCCTTTACAACAATCTTGTAAAGGAAGTTACAGATAACCTTGATAAGTTTGAGCTTGGTATTGCAGTTCAGAAGCTCTACGACTTCATCTGGGATGTATTCTGCGACTGGTATATTGAAATTGCAAAGATCCGTCTTAATTCAGGTGATGATAAGGCTGCACAGACAGCTCGTGATATGCTTGTATATATCATGTCAAACACATTGAAGCTCCTTCATCCGTTTATGCCGTTCATCACTGAAGAAATCTGGCAGACTCTTCCGCACGAAGGTGAGTCAATTATGATTTCAGAGTGGCCGACATATAAGGATGAGTTCAATTTCTCAGTTGAAGAGCAGGAAATGGAAAGAATTATGGAAGCAGTACGTGCTATCCGTAACCGCCGTGCAGAAATGAACGTTCCTCCGTCAAGAAAGGCTAAGTATTATATCGCAACATCTTATAAGGATACATTCCGTCAGGCAGGTATCTTTATGCAGAGACTTGCATCTTGCTCAGAGGCAGAGGTTGGCGACAGCTTTGAGTTTGACGATGCAGTATGTGTTGTTACAACAGACGCTAAGGTTTATATTCCTATGGGTGACCTTGTAGACTTTGAGGCTGAAATTGCACGTCTTGAAAAAGAGAAGGCTAAGGAACTCAAGGAACTCGACTTCATTGAAAAGAAGCTCAATAACGAAAACTTCGTTGCAAAAGCACCTGCAGCAGTTGTTGAAGGTCAGCGTGAAGCAGCAAAGAAGATTCGTGATAAAGTTACAATGATCGACGAAAGCCTTGCAAAGCTCAGAAAATAATAAAGTATATGGGACGGTTTATCCGTCCCATATTTTGAAATGAGTGATTTTATGAATTATAACGAAGCTCTTGAATTTATACATTCACGAATGAAATTCGGCTCACAGCCGGGTATGGAGCGTATTTCTGCTTTGTGCGAAGCGTTTGATAATCCGCAGGATAATCTTAAGTACGTTCACGTTGCAGGAACCAACGGCAAAGGCTCAACCTGCACAATGATTGCCAAAATGCTCAGCGCGGCAGGGTATAAGGTAGGTCTTTTTACTTCACCGTTTGTAGTGGATTTCCGTGAAAGAATTCAGATAAATTCACAGATGATTCCTCAGCAGGATTTTGCAGATATTGTTGAAAAAATTGTTCCCGTGATTGAAGATCTTAAGAAGAAAAACATTGAACCCACGGAGTTCGAGATTATAACTGCTGCGGCTTTTCTTTATTTCAGTCAGGAAAACTGCGATATCGTTGTCCTTGAGGTCGGTCTTGGCGGTACGCTTGACTCTACAAACATAATCAAAAAGTCAGAAGTCAGTGTTATCACTTCCATTTCAATGGATCACACTGATATTCTCGGCGATACAATTCTTGAAATTGCTGCACACAAATGCGGAATTTTTAAAGAAGGCGGCCACGTTGTAGGTTATCCTCAGTCTGATTTTACGGTAGAGAGATTTGTCAAAGAAAAGGCTAAGGAAGCAGGATGCGATTATACTCATTCTGATCTTGCACGAATCAGACTTGTCCGTGAAGAATTCGATGGTTCAACAATTATTTACGCAGGTTGTACCTTCAAAATTCCTCTTTCGGGAAAGCATCAGATTTATAATTTCTCAACAGCTATTTCAGCAATTAATGTACTTAAAAACAAGGGTTGGAATGTTTCTGCAAAGAATATGATTGACGGTATTTCTACACTGAAAATACCTGCACGAGTTGAAATTGTGTCTGAAAATCCTCTTGTTATTATCGACGGAGGCCATAATGCTGAGGGTGTGGATGCTCTTTGCT
>JAXJUJ010000214.1:0-5705 GCA_036309125.1 Acutalibacteraceae bacterium
CCCCTACATACACGACTTGAATCGGCTATTATATTTCAGCGTCGCAGACCCTCAATTATTCATTATTCATCATTCATTATTAATTGCAGAGGTGTAACCTCTGCCCGACAAACCCTGAATTTATCCGACAAAAAACACACATTCGGAAATCGAATGTGTGTTTCTTTACTTTATAATATTACGTCAGCAACGATAGGGTAGTGGTCTGAGGGGTACATTCCTTCAACAGTGTTTCTGATGATTTTATATGTATCGACCTCAACACCTTCAGTTGTGAAGATGAAATCAATTGCACCGTCTTCGTGCTCTTCTATTGTTCCGTACTTGTGGAATGTAATGCCGGTATCAGAGTTCTTTGCGACGAGCTTTGTGTCAGTCATTGCAGCAGTCATCACAGAATAAGCTTCAGCTGTTTCAAATGTGTTGAAGTCGCCTGTGCAGATAACTGTACCATTCTTTTTAAGCTCATCAATCTTATTGAGAAGAACCTTTGACTGCTCAACTCGTGTGCTTTCAAGCACGTGGTCAAGATGTGTGTTGATGTGAGTATACTTTGTGCCTGTTTCCTTGTCCTCAAGGACAGCCCATGTTGCGATTCTGTTGTGCTTTGAATCAAAGCTTTTTGTATACTTTTTCTCAGGTGTTTCAGAAAGCCAGATTGTACCGCTGTCGAGTAGGTTGAATTTATCCTTACGGTAGTAAACTGCGCTGTATTCAGTAAACATTTCTATCGGACTTCTGCCTTCACCGACTCTTGCGTATTTTTCACCGAATTCCTTATCAAGGATTTTGACCCATTTCGGAGTAGCTTCCTGAATGCCGAATGAATCGGGAGCATACTGATCGATTATGGCAACAGCGATCTGTGAACGGTTGTGAATGCTGCCTTCCTTGTCGTCAATACAGCGCAGGTTGAAAGACATAATTCTTGTTGCTGCATTGCTTTTTGAGGGGATGGAGTCGATAGTGATTTCACCGAAGTCTATTTCAGTTGACTTCTTGTAAATAAGTGTTCCTATGCCGGCAACGATTCCGACGGCGAGAATGACACATACTACTTTCTTAAATATCTTCTTTTTGTTTTTCATTGTAGTCGTCCTTCCTTATATATTGTTTTCTGCATCTGCAATATACAATATTTTATTCACATTTGTCAACTTTTACGTATCTGTATGGGCGAAGAAAAATTTTAAAATATTTTGTTTCAATTTTACTTTTCGGCAAAATGAACATTATACGGATGCGCTGTTTAGCTATGTTGACGAAAACTGAAAAAGTCAACTGATATCCAACGAAAAAAACTTTTATGTTGATGAAAAATTATACTTATTTTACCTTTTATACAGTTGACTTTTTAGGTCAAGTTTAATATAATTTAACTGTCTATATGTGTGTTAGTGCACACTTTGATGATACTTTTTCTAGGAGGAAGAAAAAATGGCTAAAAGTAAACGCATCCTTTGCGCTATTTTGTCCATCGTAATGGTTCTCGGAATCGTTCCGATGAGCTCATTCAGCGCATCCGCAGCCGATAGCGTTGTTCTCGACACGGCCGCTGTTGACACAGGTGACGGTAAGCTCATAGTGCCCAACGTTACACTTGAATCAACAAAGGTTATCCGTGTTGCTGAAAACGCAGGCGGTGCAACATTCAAAAACGGTACAACGATCGTTCCGGCAACTCCCTCTGGCTTGCCTCAGATCAATTCAGGCTATGTTCAGCAGTATTATGTTGACGAGACTCCGGTAAGTCCTCAGGTTGTATTCACAACTGACACAGCACTTGCTTCGACTCCCACAATTTCCTGCGAAAACAATGCTAACGTTACATTCTCTGAGGTTTCAAAGAGTGGTAACACATACACCTGGACAATCACAGGCGGTACAGGCGTAACTGTTGGTGCCCTCAAGTTTGTTGTTGACTATTCAAACTCTTACGTTGATTCACTCACAGGTAAGACAGTAACAAACTACTTCAAGGCATATGCAACAAGCTACGTTGAAAATATCGCTCAGCCCGGTGCATTCTCAGTTTTCCGTACACGTACAGGCTCAGTTGGTCACGAAAACGTTAGATGTTCTTACATCGTTCGTATTCTTGGTGCTAACTCGTACGGTGGATTCGCAGCTTACAATGATGAGGATGATGCAGAATCAGCACACGGCTACTATGACTTCATCCAGAACTTCTGGGTAGACCTTGGTACAACTAACCAGGCTAAGGGTTACGGTACTATGATCTACGAAGTTTCAAACGACAGTGGTGACGGTTCAAGAATGATCAACGCTAACGCTGACCACTGGAGACCGACTTCTACTACATACATCGACCGTGGTCTTGGTACCTCTCTTTCACAGGTTAACCTTCGTCTTACACAGTTTGAGCGTCAGGGCGACAGAAAAGACGGTTACACATACTACGCTCGTTACAGCAGAATGAAGCTTCTTGCAGGTAATGTTTATGCTCATTCTGATGCTATTGAAAATAACTCATCACGTCTTGAGCTCGGTCTTTCTCAGGACCTCACATCAGACGTTCAGATCGCTAACTTCGGTTACACAAACGTTCCTCTCCACGGTTCAACATACGGTAACTCATCAACACTCGATGAGGCAACAGGTAACTACTTCACAGAGTACACACTCGTTTACTCAGGTGGTAGCCATTACTCAAAGGTTGACCGTGTTGCTAACGCAGATATCACAATGGGTATCCGTATCGAAACTTATGATAAGTCAGAGCTTCGCGGTTATGTAAACGAGCTTCTCGTTGACCACGACCCGACAACAAAGCTTGCAGCTTCATCAGAAATCGGCATTTACCCGCAGTCTGTTTTCTACTCAGCAGGTTGGGATGCATATAAGGCAGCATTCCAGAATGCACAGGGTGTTCTCAACAGACCTGACACAAATCAGAACGAAATCAACGCAGCTCTCAGCACACTCGAAACAGCAGTTGACGGTCTTGTAGTTGCAGAGGCTGATTACAGCGTTGTTGATATCGCTAAGGCAGAAGCAGCAAAGCTCAACGCTCTTAACTACACAGAAGAGTCATGGGCACGCGTTATCGCAGCAGTTAATGCAGCAGACGCAGCTACAGGCTACAGCGTATTCTATCAGTCAGCAGTTGATAAGCTTGCTATGGATATCGATGCAGCTATCGCTTCTCTTGAGTATGCAGAGGCTGACTGGGATCAGGTTGACTACGTAATTAGTATTTATGAACAGCTCGATCCTTCTCTCTATACTCCGGAATCATGGCTTAACCTCCGTAACGCTGTAAATGCAGCTATGGATGAAAAGGCAAAGGTTCCCGCTTACACAGTAGCTGAGCAGGCTTATGTTGATTCACTCGCAAAGGCTATCTCAGATGCAATTGATGCTCTTGATGCAGCACTTGCTGACTACTCAAAGGTTGACGAGCAGGTAGCTCGTTACGAAAACGAAGTTCTTCCGCAGAAGGAAGCTATCGAAGCAGAACTTGCAGCAGCAGGTATTAAACTTGAAGACTACGGTCTTACAAGTGTTTATGAAGCTAACTCATGGCGTAGACTTCAGGCAGCTCTTAACTATGACCGTGACCTCACATACCACTATCAGGAAGACGTTAATGACTTCGCTGATCAGATTATGAGAGGTATCGACAACCTTAAGCTTGCAGATGCTTACTACGGCGATGTTAACTACTGGATTGACGAAGCAGACGCTATCGACGATTCATGGTACACAGCAGAATCATACGACCGTGTAATGGATGCAGTTGATGCAGTTGTTACAGGTAAGAAGATCAATGAGCAGATTACTGTTAACGGTTACGCAGCAGCAATCGAAGAAGCTATCAAGAATCTTGAGCTTGAATACGCTGACTACACAGATGTTGATGCAGCTATCGAAAGAGCAGAAGCTATTGATCCTTCAATCTACACAGAAGATTCTTACAATGCAATCTGGACAATTGTAGACGGTATTGACTGGAATCTCTATGCTAAGGATCAGGATACTGTTGACGGTTACGTAACAGCTATCGATGCAGCTATCGCAGGTCTTGTTAAGCTTCCGGCTAACTACTCTAAGGTAGAGGCAGCTAAGGACAGATGGACTGCAATCACAGACACATCAATCTATACAAATGCTTCAGTTGCAGCAGTTGTTAATGCAATCGCAGCAGTTGATTACACAAAGGATATCACACAGCAGGCTCAGGTTGATGCAATGGCTAAGGCTATCAACGATGCTATTGACAACCTTAAGGAGAAGGGCGCTGACTACTCAGCACTTCAGGCTGCTTTCGATGATGCTAAGGCAGAAATCGCTAAGAACGACACATTCAAGGTTGCTAATGGTATTGATTACTACACAGCAGCAACACTCGCAGATCTCGTTGCAGCTATCGCAGCTGTTCCTGTAGATGCAAGCGGTGCAATCGTTGAGGACAAGAAGCTTTCAGAGCAGGCAGACGTTGATGCTCTCACAACAGCTCTTGTAAACGCTAAGGCAGCTCTCGACGTAAACGGTGCAAACTATGCTGCACTCGATGAAATCCTTCTCACAGTTCCTTCAGAAGAAGATCTTGAGAGACTCTACACAGTAGATTCAGCAGCTAACCTTCTTGCAGTTGTTATCAACGCACAGTTGATCGACCGTAACCTCAAGGTTGACGAGCAGGCAACAATCGACGCTCTCGTAGCAGAAGTTGATGCAGCTATCAAGGCTCTTGAGTACAAGGCAGCTGATTACACAGCAGTAGAAAATGCAATCGCAGCAGCTCGCGCAGAACTTGAAAAGGGTATCTGGACTGAAGAGACTAAAAAGGCTCTTGAAGATGCAATCGCAGCAGTTATTCCTGATAAGAAAATCATTGCACAGGCAGAAGTTAATGCAATGGCAGCTCTCATCGTTGAGAAGACAGCAGCTCTTACACCGGCATATGCTGACTACACTGTAGTTGACGAAGCTAAGCGTGAAGCAGCTCGCGTTGACACTTCAAAGGTAACTCCTGAATCATACGCTAAGGTTGAAGAAGCTGTTAACGCAGTTGTTGAAGGCCTCTACGCTAAGGATCAGGCAGTTGTAGACGGTTATGCACAGGCTATCTATGATGCAATCGCAGCTCTTGAATATCTCAAGGCTGACTGGTCACAGGTTGACGCTCTTATTGCTGAAATCGAAGCTATCAACCCGGACGATTATGCAAACTATGACGAAATCTTCTGGACATATCTCTATGAGATGATCTACTCAACTATCCCGACAGAAAAGACACAGTATGTATTGCTTGAGGATCAGTCTAAGGTAGACGATACATATGCTCTTCTTCTTGCATACTATGAGATGCTTGAACCTGTAGCACTTGATTCTATCGTAGTTGAAAAAGCTCCGAATACAGTTGTTTATAACGTTGGTGACACATTCGATGCAACAGGTCTTACAATCTTCGCTATGTACAATAACGGTTCATCTAAGTCACTCACAGAAGGCTTCACTCTCAGCGAAGTTGATATGGCTACAGCTGGTACTAAGACTGTTACAGTAACATTCGAAGGCAAGACAGCTACATTCGAAATCACAGTTAATGAGGTTGTTCAGGTAACTGAAAAATTCGAAATCGTAGGCGGTGCGAAGGTTGTTAAGCAGAGTGGTGTAAACTACATCGTAGGCCTTCAGCCGAGCCTTACAAAGGCAAAGTTCCAGAGCACATATGCAGA
>JAXJUJ010000215.1:0-10426 GCA_036309125.1 Acutalibacteraceae bacterium
CTATTATATCAGGAGGTTATTATTTTTTGCAGCACTCTTTTGCGTGCTGCTTTTTGTTTTTACTAAAGCATTCTTTTTCCCCCGGTAAAACCGGGGGTTTTCAACTGTTGCCAGACAAAAAGAAAAATCGCATCTTTTTACAGATGCGATTTTGAATCTTTTAAAGATATTTTTTCACATTATTGTCATAGTGACCTGTATCCTGGAAGCCGTTTTCGGTACGGATGCATTCGCCCCACTTACGTGCAATTTCCTCGTACGAATCTGTCTGTACCTTTGCTCTGTGGAATCCGTCTTTACTTCCCTTTATACACCAGTCTGAGCTCCACATTCCGTGACCTGTTGCTTTGTAAGTCCAGAGAGTCCAGCTGTAATTGAGATTATCGAGAGTTTTGAAGCAGTTTTCCCATGTTGTTTTCTGATGGGGATAAAATTCTCCCATATACATCGGGACATCACAGTAAACTATCTTTGTGAACAAAGCGAAAAGGTTGAAAATGAAGTTTGAATTATTGTAGAAATGAACCTGATAAACGACATTGTCCCAACCCTTTGTCCAAGCCTGAGGAAGGGCGATAGCGGTCCAGATGCATTCCATTGTAATGATATGCTCTTCGTCAACTGCTCTTACTGCATCGTAGAGTCTTGAGTAAGCCATGGTGTTATTTTTTCTTCTTTCGATTTCGTTTGAAGGAACATCACACATAGGTTCGTTGAGAAGGTCATACATTGCAACAGCAGGATTGCCGTCAAATTTTTCAGCGATAGCTGCCCAGAGCTCATCGGTAAGCTGACGGTACGACTCGCCCTGCTCACTGTCCTCGTAGTAACCGCAGGAATGACCCTTACCACTGTGAGGAGCATCGCTGTGATAGCCTACTGCACCGTGCATATCAAGTATGACATAAAGCTCACGCTCAGAACATTCCTTAACTACCCATTCAAGACGTGAAAAATCCCATTCACCGTTTTCATCAAGGATTTTTGTGCCCTTATCATCATAGTAGAAGTTTCTGACCCAGAAGGGAACACGCACACAGTTGAATCCCATCTTTTTGATTTCATCAAAGTCGTATTCTGTGATCCAGTTGTCCATATAAGTGTTGAAAAGCTCATAAGCAGCTTCTCTGCCAAAACGCTCTTCAAGTGTTGTAAGAACAGAATAGTGGTCAGTAGCCTCTTCGTAAGGTGAGAGCCAATCTTCCCAGATCATCCATGAGCCGAGGTTAACACCCTTGAGCTGAATTTCATCGCCGTTACGGTTAACGAGCTTCTGCCCCTTTGTTGAGAGAAAATCTTCGTCAGTGAAGCCTGCTGCAGTTTCTTCAGGTTCAGCTGCAAGTGCAACGGAACAGACTGAGAAAGCTACAACGATAGCGAGGATCAATGACAAAACTGATTTCAAAGTCTTTTTCACAAATATCACTCCTTAGAAGTTTATACCTGAATTATATTATATCGCTACAGTAATGTCAATTGACGAAAAAGAACAAAGCACAAGCGAAACTTTTGTCATACTGAACTGCTGTTACCTGAATGAATTGAGCAAAAGTGAATGTTTTACCGTTGACATTTTCATTGGCTGAAAATATAATTAATTCAATAATATCTGTGAGGTTAAATATGAAACGTGTTTTTCTTATTGTTCTTGATTCGTGTGGAATAGGTGCAATGCCTGACTGTGCCGACTTCGGTGACGAAAACTGCAACACATTAAAAAGAATATCTCAGTCACCACTTTTCTCTGCAGAAAACCTTTTGAGAATGGGAATCGGCAACATTGACGGAGTGGATTATTTCAATAAAACCGAAACTCCGTTGGCAGCTGTTGCACGTATGGCAGAAAAATCAAGGGGCAAAGATACCACTATCGGACACTGGGAAATAGCAGGAATTGTATCAGAAAAACCTCTTCCGACGTATCCAGAGGGATTCCCGAAGGACGTGCTTGATGAGTTTTCAAGGCGTACGGGTATGGGTGTGCTTTGCAATAAGCCGTATTCAGGGACAGATGTTATCAGTGATTACGGAAAGCAACACATTGAAACAGGAGACCTTATTGTTTATACATCTGCAGACAGCGTTTTTCAGATTGCTGCTCACGAAAGTATTGTACCGCCTGAAAAGCTGTATGAGTATTGCAGAATAGCACGAGAGATTCTCTGCGATGAAGATGCCGTCGGACGCGTCATAGCAAGACCTTTTGAAGGAGAATATCCTGATTACAAACGTACGGCAAACAGACACGACTTTTCTCTTGAACCACCAAAGAAAACTTTGCTCGATGCACTCGTTGAAAAAGGAAAGACTGTTTACGCTGTCGGAAAAATATATGATATTTTCGCAGGTAAAGGCATTGATGAACACGTTTTCACTGTTTCAAATAAAGACGGAATGAGTAAAACTCTTGACGCTGTTGAAAAGGTTTTTGAAGGTCTGTGCTTTGTTAATCTTGTCGATTACGATATGCTTTACGGACACAGACAGGATGTGGACGGATACGCAGAAGCTTTCGCACAGTTTGACAATTGGTTGCCGCTTTTTATCGAAAAGATGAAGGATGATGATATTCTGATGATTACAGCAGACCACGGTTGTGATCCGGGAGACAGTCATACAGACCATACAAGGGAGTATACCCCTCTTGTGATTTACGGTAAAAATGTCAGTGCCGTAAATCTCGGAACGAGACATAGCTTCGCTGATATCGCGGCAACAGTGGCTGAATATCTGGGCGTAGTGTTTGAGTGTGACGGAGAATCTTTTGCAGATAAAATATTATAAAACGACAAGGATGACAGCTGTCAGCTGCCATCCTTGTTTTTACATTTTCATAAAAGCAAAGCTTCCGTAATAGCAAAGGTCGAGAAGATCATCGGGAATGTCGCTGTGTATTCTCCTTGTCTGATAAGCTGTTTCTGTCAGATTGAAAGCTGAAACAGAGCGTGGAATGCCGACACGTGCCTGAAGCTTTCTGATTTCGTCAATCAATTTTGTCCCGGCAAAAGAAGGGTCGTCACCGGGTCGTGATACACCTGCTGCTTCTGCGATTTCAGAAAGGATATTCCGAAATGCTTTTTCCTCATATTCTGCGACATTAGGAAGAATTACACTGCATATTGAAGATTTTGTGTATCCGAAGTCGGCAAAAAATCGGCTGATTCTGTTAATATACGAGTCTTTGAGATTAGTGTAGTTGCGATGTGCCACTGCAGTAAAGTACATAGCGTACATTAATTTTTCTATTGAGGCAGTGTTTCCGCGAAAAGCGGGAAGGAGATTGTTTAAAATTCCTGTCGCGCCACGTACGGCAAGAGATTTGGTTATTATATTGTCGCTTGAAAAAAGTGTGTCGATTGCATAAGCAAGACTCGCCATAGCATCATAGGCTAAGATATCTGACGGCATACACTCAGCCAGGGCTGGATCGAGAACCACTGTATCAGGCGAATGGCGATATGTGCAATAGTCGGCGTTTTCAAAGTCTGTCATTCCGCTTGATCCGCAGCAAGGTATGGCTGTAAATCTCGCACCGCACTGATACGTCAGCAGCATACCGCAATCTATTGCCGCAGATGACCCTATAGCCACTATCAGATCTGCCTCTTCTGCGACAAATGCTTCAGCTGCCTGATTATACAGCTCAAACACATTGTTATTGACAATAAGTCTTACTTGTGATATTATCATTCTACTTTTCAGAAGAATATTGTCGAGAATACCTCTGTTTTTCAGGGTTTCACTGTCACTGATTATGATGGCATGGCGACAATCTTCTAATTTGAAACTTTCAAGTATGTTTTTTTCAAAAATAATTTTTTCAGGAAGGTAAATTTCAGGCATATCTTTCACTCCTTACAGCTATTATTGACATTAGGAAGTGAAGATATACTGACATTTGAGGTGAGGATATGGAAACCGTTCTGATGTATCTTCTTTTTGCTGTCGGTGTTGTGCTGATAGTAAAGGGTGGAGATTGGTTTGTTGATGGAGCAGCATGGGTTGCCGAAGTGACAGGCATTCCTAAGTTTATTGTTGGTGCTACTATTGTAAGTGTCGCTACTACTTTGCCGGAAATTATAGTTTCTGCTATGGCAGCTATAGAGGGACACGAAGTGCTTTTATCCGGAGTCGCGAATGCTCAGGCGCTTGCGCAGGAGAAGGTTGGAATGGCTATCGGAAACGGTGTCGGCTCGGTTATATGTAACACTGCGATGATAATGGCATTCAGTCTTATCTTTATGCCCACGGAAATTGATCGCAGAAAGTTCAGCCCGAAAGCAGTTTTCCTCGGAGTAGCTGTAGTAGCTTTGTTTGCACTCACGTTTAACGGCTCACTGTCATCAAAGGCATCAATTGTCCTCATAGCAGTCTTTTTAGCGTATATCGCTGAAAATATCAAGAGCGCAAAGGCAGATCTTGAAGATGATTTTGATGAAGAAAAGCCTGAAAAGGATAAGAAGATCATCATTAAAAATATCTTCTATATCGTTGCAGGTGCAGCTTGTATAGTTTTTGGTTCACGTCTTCTTGTAAACTACGGTAGTCAGATTGCAAAAAGTTGGGGCGTTTCAGAAGCAATTATCGGCGTAACAATGGTTGCTATCGGAACTTCTTTGCCGGAGCTCGTCACTGCGGTAACTGCTGTAATCAAGAAGCAGCCGTCTATGTCAGTAGGTAATGCCATCGGTGCAAACGTTATCGATATAGCACTTATTCTGCCGATCTGTTCGTTTATTTACGGTGGCGTGCTTCCTGTTTCAGCTCAGAACATTTATCTCGATTTCCCTGTGGCTATCCTTGTTTCTGTTGTCGCTCTTGTGCCGACAATTATGGCGAAAAAATTCCGTCGTTGGCAGGGTATAGTGATGTTGGCAATTTACATAGCGTATCTTGTAATAGTCAGTACAAAGCTTGACTGGTATCTTGCATTTTTCAATATAGCTGCATAATAATCAGCCTGTAAGATTAATTTTCTTACAGGCTTTATTTTATGTGTTTCTCTTGATTTTATATATATGCAGGTATATAATGTTGAGGATAGGTGGGATGTGAATGAGTTCATATAAGACTCTTGATACAACTAAGAAAATACTTGTCACGGGTGCTGCAGGCTTTATAGGATTTCATCTGAGCCGAAAGCTTCTGAGTGAAGGTGTTGAGGTCGTAGGCTTTGACAATATTAATGATTATTACGACGTAAACCTTAAGTATGCACGTCTTGAAATCCTTAAGGGTTTTCAGAATTTTACTTTTATAAAAGGTGACCTTGCTGACAAATCTGCAATAGACAAGCTCTTTGAAGAAAATAAATTCGATATTGTTGTAAACCTTGCCGCACAAGCAGGTGTCAGGTATTCAATTGACAATCCGCAGGCGTATATGGAGTCAAATATTATCGGATTTTTTAATATCCTTGAAGCTTGTCGTCATAATCCCGTTGAGCATCTTCTCTACGCTTCGTCGAGCTCTGTTTACGGCAATCAGCAGAAAACTCCGTTCTCTACGGATGACGATGTGAGTAAGCCGATTTCACTTTATGCGGCTACTAAAAAGTCAAACGAGCTTATGGCATATACATACAGCCATCTTTACGGCATTCCTTCAACGGGGCTTCGCTTTTTCACGGTTTACGGTCCTTTCGGCAGACCTGATATGGCTTACTTCGGGTTTACTGATAAGATTATGAAAGGCGAAACGATAAAGATATTCAATAACGGCGATATGTACCGTGACTTTACATATATCGATGATATCGTAAAGGGTATTGAAAATATGCTTTGCAATCCGCCTGAGCCTGACGAAAACGGTGATATGGCTACGGTATATAATATAGGCAATAACTCGCCTGAAAAGCTGATGTATTTTATTGAAACTCTTGAAAAAGCACTGGGCAAAACGGCAGTCAAAGAGTTTCTTCCGATGCAGCCGGGCGATGT
Source organism: Acutalibacteraceae bacterium (assembly GCA_036309125.1). Classification (GTDB taxonomy): domain Bacteria; phylum Bacillota; class Clostridia; order Oscillospirales; family Acutalibacteraceae; genus CAG-488. The sequence goes on from JAXJUJ010000215.1 coordinate 5,940, forward strand.
ATATCAGACTTATGCTGATGTGACACCTCTTGTTGAAAAATTCGGTTTCAAGCCGTCAACCACAATTGAAGATGGCTTAGCAAAATTTGTGCAATGGTACAAATCATACTATAATGTTTGAAACGAGGTAATTGAAAATGAAAGATATTAATTTCGGAACTTTCCCGACGATGATAACTCCTTATCACGATGACAACACAGTTGACTACGAAGCAGTTAAAAATATTACAAACTGGTATATCGAAAACGGTTGTACAGGTATCTTTGCAGTCTGTCAGTCAAGTGAAATGGTTTATCTCTCACTTGAAGAAAAGGTGAAGATTGCAAAAACAGTCGTTGAAACAGTAAAGGCGAGCGGCAAGGATGTTTCCGTTGTAGCTTCAGGTCATACATCTGACGATATGGATGCGCAGGTGCGTGAGCTTACTGCTATTGCAGAAACAGGTGTTGACGCTATCGTATGGGTAAGCAATCGACTCGACCTTCAGAATGACGGTGACGATGCGTGGATTAAAAACGCTGAAAAGCTTCTCAGTCGCCTTCCCGAGGATATCGCGATCGGTATCTATGAATGCCCGTATCCGTATAAGCGTCTTCTGACAGAAAAAATCCTTGATTGGTGCATCTCTACAGGAAGATTTACTTTCATCAAGGATACTTGCTGTGACCCTGACGAGCTTGACCGCAGACTTGAGCAGATTAAGGGAACAACAATCAGACTTTACAATGCAAACTCACAGACACTCCTTTATACTCTTAAAAACGGTGCTGCAGGATTTTCGGGAATTATGGCAAACTTCCACCCCGATCTTTATTCATGGCTCTGCGAAAACTACGATAAAGATGAAAAGAAGGCTCAGTCAGTGCAGAATTTTCTCTGTCTTTCATCTTTCCTTGAGGCTCTTGCTTATCCGCAGACAGCCAAGTATCATATGAATAAGGTCGGTGTTCCTATGAGTCTCTGGGCACGTTCCTGCGACCATAAGAAATTCACTAAATATCAGAGAATGATAATCGATGACCTTATGACAGCAGAAGATGAAGTGAGAGAACTCATCAAGAAATAATAGTCAAAGCGATTACTTCGTAAGGAGTAATCGCTTTTTGAATTGACTTTACAATTTGGTTGTGTTATCTTTAGAGTAGTTATTTTGATTGGAGCAGTGAGATATGGGTTCCGGAATTTTGCACATCTGCGATTATGCCGCCGCGTACAAAGGCGGTTTTATAAATGCACTCGAGTTTCTGCGCAAGGATTTGCAGAATGAGGGCATTCAGCAGGTATATCTTTTTCCGCACAGAGCACTTTCAACGAATGCGAAAAACTGGATAGAAGAGCTCAGGGCTGACGGTGCTATCGTTTATGTTCAGACAGACAGCTTCCTTAAAAATATTTCTCTTCTTAAAAGAATTATCAAAGAGCACAATATTATCAAGATATTCAGACACTTCAATGACCTGAAAATAGATGTTATTATCCGTTTATTCTGTCCGTCAGTTCCTGTTGTACGTTTCTTTCAGTGCACATACAATGCAACGGGTATGAGCCACAGAATCCGTTCTTTTCTTTATAAAAACGATTTGCTCATCGGTGTGAGTGAATCCGTTACACAAAAAGCAAAGAAATCATTTCCGGGCAGAGAAATTCTGACTCTGGAACACGCACTGTCACTTGACAGACTTGCAAGGGTGGATGAATTTCCGAAGCAAGACAAGGTTTCCTGTCTTGCGGTGGGTTATAACTGCAAGGTCAAAGGTATTGATCTTACTTTTGAGGTTTTCAAACGTTTGCGACGTAAATACGATGCACTTTTGTATGTTGTAGTTGCTTCTCACGTTGACGAATTTGAAGAAGAGGTCAGAGAAACATTCGGAGAAAAACCTGAGTGGCTTACCATTCTGCCACCGACCGAAAACATAGGTACATATTACCACAATACGGATATTATCCTCAGTCCGTCACGTACGGAAGGCGCGTTACCGTTCATCGTTTTTGAGGCGATGTATTGCGGTAGTCTTGCTGTTGTCAGCGATATTCCTCAGCAGATAACAGACAAGGTCAGCACGGTAAGGTATTTCAGAAGTGAAGATGTTGAGGATTACGAAAGAGTTCTTTCAGAAGCGATTGATGATCTTGACTTGCCTGAAACACAAAAAGAAAGACAGACTGCAGTTGATGAAATTGTGAAAAATTATTCTATGCAGGTCTGGTCAGATAAATTTAAAAGCCTGATATAAGAGGTGATTTTATGTTTAGAAAATCAGTTTCTCTTTTACTTTCTATGGTTCTGATTCTGTGCAGTATGCCTTTTGCTGTTGCGCAGACCGTTGAAACAAGACTTTATAACGTTTACGGTGACGGAATGCTTTTTCAGCAGAAAGAAGATGCTGTTTTTTCCGGCACAGCAAAGCCTCACAGTGTTATTGAAGTGGCACTGTCTGACAGCGAAAATAACGAGCTTGCACAGGGTGAAGCCGTAACTGAAGCTGACGGAACATTCACAGTTTCTTTTGAAGCCCCCGAAGGTGGATTCGAAGAGTATACAGTTAATGTCAGTGAAAACGGAAGTGTGTTTGAAACTCTTGAAGACGTTGTTTTCGGTGAGCTGTGGCTTGCAAGCGGACAGAGTAATATGCAGTATCCTCTTGGTCAGGCAAAGGGCGGATATGAAGACTGGGTCAATGGGAAAAAACACAGCAAATGGCTCAGGGTTCTTATGGTGCCGCCTTATATGAACAGCTATACGCAGATAGGGTTTGTGCCTGATGAACCACTTAAAGATATCGCAGGAGCAGAGTGGATAAACGGTGAAGATGAACAGCTTTACAATATGAGCGCGGTGGCATTTTATTTTGCTTCCGAGATGCTTGAAGAACTGGATATGCCCGTTGGAATACTCAATGCAGCTCTCGGCGGCAGCTCAATTGCAAGCTGGATTTCACGAGAGAAGATTGACTCTGAACCTCAGTTCAAGGAAAAGCTTTACTCCTACGGTGCATATAAAGAAAGCAAAGATTGGAAGGCTGAAAATCAGAATGTATACGCTGATGTAGGTGCTAACTATAACCATAAAATTGAAGCCCTCGGTAATTTCCGTCCTGCAGGAATGATATGGTATCAGGGAGAAAGTGATATCGGATACTCGGAGGAATACTATTCTGAAGCAATGGATATTATGCAGAATCTTTACACGGAAGTTTTCTGCTATGAAAATGGATATCTGCCGCTTATTTATACAAATCTTGCGGAGTATTTCTACACTGATGACGGAATGGTGCTTCCCGACAGAAACATTGCTTTTTCAAAGATTCAGCGCAACCGTCCCGAATCGAGAGCAACATTTGGTATTTATGATTTGCCTGTAACCTACATTCAGCCTGTAGGTGTGATTCATCCCGAGCATAAGCAGGAGATAGGCGAGAGAATGGCACTTTGTGCAAAGGGGATGGTTTATGGCAAATTTGATACTCATACCTCAGCAACTGTCAGTTTAACTCAACCCAAAGACGGAAGCCTTTATGTGACATTGGATAGTGTCGGCGACGGTCTTATCTGCACAGGTGAAAAAATCCTTGGTTTTGCAGTCTGCGGTGAGGACGGAATTTATATTGAGGCAAGTGCTGAAATCGTTTCAGCTGATACTGTCAGGGTTTGGAACGATTCTGTAGAAAATCCTGTTTCAGCTTCTTATGCCTACTGTATGGGCAACGGCAGAGCGAACCTTGCATGTGCCTTCGACGGCGAAAACCCATTACCTGTAAGTATTTTTGTTACAGACAAAACAGTCGGCACACATTACTGGACTGATAAACAGTGGGCAGGCTGCGAAGTTGAATACATATGGCATACAATGAGTGACACAACCAGTAATTACTATCCCTCGTGGACATCAGAAACAGCTCAGATTTCACGTTCTGCAGAAGCTCCGTATTCGGGTAATTACTGTATGAAAATTTTTGCTGACGAAAAGAAATTCACCGTAAAGCCAAACCTTACTTATAAGGAAGGCAAAAATACAGAAGTTTTCTGGGACACGGACACGGACTACAGCGATTATGACACGATGAGCTTCTGTATCCGAAACAACGGTGAAAAAGACGTTAAACTTGATGAAGTCGGATTTATTAAGAATTCAACAATGTGGCACGCTCCTGCAGTCAAGAGTACAACGGACACGAGCTTTGTAATTCCTGCCGACGGTGAGTGGCACGTTATCACGCTTGATCTGAATAAGCTTTATCTCCATTCAAACGAAGGCGGTGTGGCTTTCACAAACGAAAAAATTGATGATGTGAAAGATATAGAATTCCGCTTCTCAGCAGAGGAGGGAAGTAATACAGATTTAAGTTTCGATAATGTAACGTTCACGGCATCGGATGAAAAAGTTAAACCGCAGTTTGATGCAGATTTTGCAAGCGCTGACGGATTCTTTGAAATTCTCTGCGTTCTCGTTACAAGATTCTTAGGCTTGTTTGCCAATATCTTC
>JAXJUJ010000216.1:0-9444 GCA_036309125.1 Acutalibacteraceae bacterium
GTGTTACAGTTGTCATGACGAATGGTTAACCTCCTGTCGGTTTTGTCTGAGCAACTTAACTGTAACACAGGTTTTTCCATTCGTCATTTATTTTTTCGCTTTTGTAACACTTCTATTGTAAACCTACAATTTTGTCAGGGTTGGTCATTCGTTAAAGTTGACAGTGATTTTCGGATATGTTAACATTGAATGGAATATAAGTGTTTTTAAAAACACGAAAATCGTAAAGGAGCGATTGTATATGAAAAAATTACTTTCAGTAGTTCTTGCAGTTGTAATTACGGCACTTGTTATGGTGCCCGGCTTTGCAGCAGCAGACAGATGCCCCTGCGGTGAGACACCGACAGTTTACGTTGCAGCACTTGGCAGCGGCAGCGTTATCCTTGATGAGGGTACTGAAAATGAGCGTACACTCTTCAGACCGGAAACGGGCGATATTCTTGAGATTCTTCTCCCGGTTGTTCCCGCAGCAGCAGAGCTTGTCGCAACAAAGAATTATGATAAATTCGGCGATGTTCTCATCGGTTGCGTGAATGAAGCTTTCGGTATGCTCGCACTCGACGGCAACGGCAACTCTGACCCCAGAGTAACAAGCGAAGAGTTCCACCCGGAAACAGCAGATCACGGTGGAGAGCATTCTTACTATTTCGGATACGACTTCCGTATGGATCCTGTTGAAAATGCAGAAAAGCTTCATACATATCTTGAAGAAGTTGAAGAAATCACAGGTCACGAAAATGTACAGATCCGTGCTTCAAGTATGGGCGGCGTTGTTATGTTGGCATACATCCGTCTTTACGGCACAGCAGATATCGAAACAATCATCTTCCAGAACTGTCCTCTCCTCGGCACAGCAGTTGCAGGTGAGCTTTTCAATGGTAAGTTTGAAATCAACAAGGATGCACTTGTAAGATATGCTGAGTGTGCACTTCCTGCAATTGAAATCGACTTCGTAAGCGGTCTTCTTTATGCACTGTGCGAAGCTTTTGATGCAGCAGGTATTTTTGAAGCTCTCCTCGGTATGGTTGACGGTATTGTTGTAAACCTCAAGGACAGAGTTTTTGACGAATGTCTTATTCCTATCTTCGGTACACTTCCGGGTATCTGGAGCTTTGTGCCCGATGAGTACTACGAAAGCGGCAAAGTGTTTATGAAGCTTGACCCGACAACACAGGCAGGTCTTATCGCAAAGCTTGATTTCTACCATTATGAGGTTCAGAGCAAGGCTGAAGAGCTTCTTCGCGGAGCACAGGCTGACGGCACAAATATCTACATCGTAGCAGGCTATAATATGCAGAGAACACCTCTCGTTTCAGCTTATATGGAAACATCTGACGGTACAGTTGATACAAAGTACGCTTCATGCGGAGCAACTTGTGCACCTATCGGCTCACAGCTTCCCGAGGACTATACTCAGGCTCGTTTCAATGATATCGATTACATCTCACCTGACAGAATGATCGACGCTTCAACATGTATGCTTCCTGAGTGCACATGGTTTGTAAAGGATATGCTTCACTCTACAACACATGACGGTCACGGTGTATTCTATGACAGACTTTTTGCAAGTGAAGAACAGCTTACTGTTTTTGATATGGAAGAATATCCGCAGTTTATGCAGAACGATACAATCAATCAGACTTTCGTTCCTGTAGCAGAGCTTTCAAATCCTGTTGAAGATGCATTCAATATGATGGCAACAATTCCGAGCTTCCTTAACTTTGTAAAGCTCGTTACAGCTGTACTTGAAACAGTTGTTGATTTTGTATTCAAAAATCTCATTCCTGCAGCATAATCCCGACAAAACAGAGAGGGTTTTTAAATGAAAGAAAAAAAGCAGGTGTTCAGCTTTCTGCCGAACATCATCTCGATGATACTTATTATATTGCTTCTTTATAAGAGGGCGAATATGTTCGCTGTTGTGAATGTAGGCTTTATGTGTATCTGCACAGTGCTTCTGATTCTCAGTCTTATAATCGGCAAGAAGCTTTCGAAAAACGTACTCGCGGCTTATGCGACATCAGGCTTTGCCGTAACTATGTACTATATTGTATACGGTGCAGATGCAGGCTTCGGCGCTTTCTCAAACTGCCTTGCAGGTTGGAAATCTGCAGAAAATGCACTTTTTGCAGGTGCAGGCAATATCGGTTGGCGCTTCCTCGGCAATCTGCTTCTGATTCTGCCGAGTGCAGTTATCTGCGCGGTACTGTTTTTTCTTGCTTCAAAGAAGCTCAAAAATGCAAAGGTACAGAAGGTGCTTTCAGGTGTTCTCAGCGTTGTTTTTGTGCTGACTACAGTTCTTTATCTTCTGACAATGAATCTTCGTTCACAGCCGAACGTTGAAAGAATGTGGGAAGGTCACGATGACTACCTCGGCAAGGTTGACAAAGCAGCGACAGATAATCCGAATGTCCTCGTTATCCTTATGGATGACCTCGGCTATGGTGACGTTTCCCTCAACGGTGCGATTTACGACACTCCGAACATCGACAGAATCGGTGAAGAGGGTGTAAACCTTGAAAACTTCTATTCTTGTTATTCTGTTTGTTCGCCCGCACGTTTCGGACTTCTTACGGGACGTTATCCCTTCAGAGGTCACGCTGATAATGTTATCTATCCTACAATCAGCTCAACATCTGAGTTTGCAACAACCCGTCTTTTCAATTCCTTTGAAATGGGTGCAAACTGTGACGGTATGCTCGGTGACGAAATCACGATGGCTGAAGTTTTCCAGAATGCCGGTTATAACACAGGTGCTTTTGGTAAATGGCATCTTGGTGACTACGGTGAATATCTTCCCACAAATCAGGGCTTTGATTATTTCTACGGAAGCCACCACGTTAACGATATGACTCCCTTCTATCACGTAAAAGAGGAAGCAGGTCAGTACGAAATCGTTCACGGCTATGACGAGCTTGAAGATCAGAGTATGGCAACAAAGTGGATTCACGATGAAATCACACAATGGGTGACAGATACGGTTACAAATTCTGATGAGCCGTTCTTCGCATACTATGCTTCTCCGTGGCCTCACGGCCCTGTATATGCAGGTGATGATTTTGACGGCACAACGGGTATGGGTACATACGTTGACTGCGTGACCGAATTTGACCATTATCTCGGCAAGCTCTTCACTACTCTTGAAGAGCTCGGTGTAATGGATGATACAATCATTATCTTCACTTCGGATAACGGTCCTGCGCTTGAAGGCTCTGTAAATGAGCTTCGTGGCGGTAAGTACCTTGCTTATGAAGGCGGACAGAAGGTTCCGTTTATGGTTCGTTGGGGTAATAACGGCGGACTCTGGGATGCAGGTACAACCCTTGAACAGAGCGCTGTGCTCGTTGACCTTTTCCCGACACTCATCGACCTTTGCGGTATTACGGGTAACGGCGGACAGAAAAATTATCTGCCGACAGACCGTACAATCGACGGTATTTCGATGCGACCACTTCTGGATAATGACAGCGTTATTCATACAAAAGAGCATCCGATTCTTCATATGAAGCGTGAAAAGCTCAAGGCGATTCAGTATACTGTGCCGACAGCAGAAGTTCTTGCAAATGAAAATTACAAGAATTATGATCACGCTGTTCTCAAGGAGAATGAATACGTAACATTCAAATATTTTAAAAACATCCAGAATGAAAACTCTGCATTCTTTGACAAGTACCGTAAAAACTGGCTCCATATTCTTACCGATGACGTTGGAGAAAATTATAACAGAACTACGGTTTATCCTGAAATTGCAGACGAAATGAACGCAAAGATGGATGAGGTAATGAACTCGTTCAAGACGAACCGCAGAGGCATCAATCAGGAATATTACACTAAAGAAGGAAAATAAGAGGTAAGCCATGCCACCGTTATCAATAATGATCAAACCTGCATCAAGCCTTTGTAATATGAGGTGCAGATATTGCTTTTATCACGATGTCGTTGAAAAAAGAGACGTTCAGTCCTTCGGCATTATGAGTGAAGCGACTGCAGAAAATCTCATCACAAAAGCGCTGAGGTTTGCAAACGGTGAAAGCGTGGCTTTTGCCTTTCAGGGCGGAGAACCTCTGATTGCAGGACTTGATTATTTTAAAAATTTTGTAAAGCTTGTCAAGAAACATAATGTTCTTTCAAGTCAGATTTATTTTTCTTTGCAGACGAACGGTACGCTTGTTACTGAGGAATGGGCAGAATTTTTCAAAGAAAACGGTTTTCTCATCGGACTCAGCCTCGACGGAGATTTCGAAAACAATCGTTTCCGCGTTGATGATAAGGGGCAGAATACTTTTTATAAAATACTGGGTACAGCACAGATTTTTCAGAGCAAAGGTGTTGAATTTAATATCCTTACCGTGCTTACGGGAAACTGTGCAGAAAATATTGATGATATTTATAAATTCTTCCGTTCAAAAGGTTTTCAATATCTGCAATTCATTCCGTGTCTGCGACCGTTCGGCGACAAGAGTGAAAGTGAACTCTATATGACCAACGAACAGTATGCCGATTTCCTTATAAAGTGCTTCAACTACTTTGTGAAGGACTATGTAAGAGGGGAGTACACAAGCATCAGATATTTCGATAACCTTGTGCATCTTTATGTCGGCAACCGACCTGAACAGTGTGGGGTCTGCGGACACTGTACACATCAGTTTGTTGTGGAGGGCAACGGCAATGTCTATCCCTGCGACTTCTACTGTACGGATGAGTGGCTGCTCGGCAACGTCAATACAGTCAGCTTCGAAAGTCTTGCAAACTGTGAGAAGGCTAAAAAGTTTATACTCGAAAGCCTTAAAGCAGATGAAAAATGCAGAGGATGCAAATTTTATCCGATTTGCCGAAGCGGTGGATGTAAACGAAACAGAGCAGACCGTGATTATTGCGAGGCTTACAAAAAGTTTTTCTCGTCCTGTCTGCCGCTTTTCAGAGTGTTCATAAACGAAAGAAAGACCTGAGTGTACCTCAGGTCTTAAATTTTTTGCTGAATTTTCTATTATTATATTTTACTTTTTGATTTTTTGTGTTATCATATATTCTGTATAAATTTCAAAACTTTCAAAGACTTTTATGAAAGGAACGAGTGATAAATATGAATTTTAAAAAGAGTAATGCAACGATTTATTTTCCGGGCAAGGAAAGCCTTGACGGAGTAACTGATATGTGTATTGCAGCACATCAGGATGATATCGAGATTATGGCTTATGGCCCGATTTCAGAGTGTTACAAAAGTGACACACGCAATTTCTGCGGTGTTGTTATGACTGACGGTGCGGGCAGTCCTCGTGCAGGTGAATACAGCGATTATACAAACGAGCAGATGAAAGAAGTCAGAATTCAGGAGCAGAACGACGCTGCAAAGCTCGGCAACTACACTGCGATTCTTCAGCTCGGTTACGCTTCATCAGAAATTAAAGACGGCAGCAACAAGGATACTGTTGATGAGCTTTATGAACTTCTTTGTCAGGTGAAGCCCGAAAGACTTTACACACACAACCTTGCAGATAAGCACGAAACACACGTTGCTGTTGTTCTTCGCGTTATCGAAGCAGTGCGCCGTATGCCTGAGGATATCAGACCTAAAGAGATCGTAGCTCTCGAGGTATGGCGTAACCTTGACTGGCTTCCTGACAGTGAAAAGGTTTGTGTTGATACATCAAAATATCCTCAGCTCGCAGAGGACCTTATCACAGTTTACCGTTCACAGGTTGTCGGTGGTAAGAGCTATGATAAGGCTGCAATCGGCAGACGCTGTGCAAATGCAACCTTCTTTGAGTCACATAATACTGACGAAGCATCAAGCCAGAGCTTCGGTCTTGATCTTATGCCTCTTGTAAAGGGTGAAGAAACCCCGACAGAGTTTATTGTAAGCTACATTGAGAAGTTCAGAAATGAAGTTGAAAGCACGATTGCGAGGTTGTCCTGATGATTAATTTTGGTACAGGTGGCTGGAGAGCCATTATTGGTAAGGATTTTATATATGATAATATTGCACGCGTTGCGAAGGGCATAGTCGAGCTTGCAAAAAAAGAAGGCAAGACAGATAAGCCGATAGCTGTCGGATATGACAGACGTTTCCTTTCACAGGGTGCTGCAAAATGGGTAGCAGAGGTGCTTGCAGGCGGCGGAATAGACGTGTGGTTGATGCCACGTTCAACTCCTACACCTCTTGTAATGCATACGGTAAAGGACAGTGAGCTTTATTACGGCATTGAAATCACTGCAAGTCACAACCCTGCAAATTACAACGGAATCAAGCTCATCGTTGAAGAGGGTAGAGATGCTCCTCTTGAAACAACACAGGAGCTCGAACAGCTTATCGCAGATGTCAAAGAAATTGAAAAAGTCGAGCTTGATGAAGGAATCGAAAGCGGAAAAATTATGTATCTTCGCAACCCGTTCAATAAGTTCCTTGACGATATTCTTGAGCTTCTCGATGTTGAAGCTTTGCGCGAACGCGGACTCCGTGTTCTCTTTGATACAATGCACGGTTCGGGTGCTTATCCCTTGCAGGTAATTTTCCATACAGCGCGTTGTACAATCGACACTATGAATCTCAACAAGGATGCGTGGTTCGGTGGTATGATGCCTGCTCCGAGTGAGAATACTTTGCAGCTTCTTCGTGACGGTGTAATCCGCGGAGACTATGATCTCGGTATCGCTATGGACGGTGACGGTGACCGTCTCGGAATTATTGACCACAGCGGCAGATACATAGATGCAAATGAAATTCTTTGTCTTCTTTACTATTACCTTGTAAAATACAAGGGTTGGAAGGGACCTGTTGTACGTAACCTTGCAACAACACATATGCTTGACAGAATCGCAGAGTCCTTCGGTGAAGAGTGTTACGAAGTGCCTGTAGGATTTAAGTATATTTCATCCAAAATCGACGAGGTTGATGCCGTTCTCGGTGGCGAATCCTCAGGTGGACTTACTGTTCGCGGTCATATCCACGGCAAGGACTCCGTTTATGCAGCTTCGCTTATGGCTGAAATGATAAGCGTTGTCGGCAAGTCACCGTCAGATATGATCGATGAGCTTACTGAAAAGTTTGGTAAGTTCGAAATGGTTGAAGACAATCTTCGTTTTGAACCCGAATATAAGGCAACCGTAAATGATATTCTTATGGTTCAGAAAAAGCTTCCCGATTTTGGCAAGAACGTCGTCCGTGTAAATTATGAGGACGGCTGTAAGGTTTACTTTGAGGATGACAGCTTCGTTATCTGCCGTTTCTCAGGTACAGAGCCACTTCTCCGTATCTTTGCAGAAAGCTCAGATAAAGAAACTGCAACATCATATATCACGGCATTCAGAAAGTTTTTAAATATTTAAGAGGTGTGAATTATGAGAGATTTAACAAAGTATCAGGGTGTTATTCCGGCATTTTACGCTTGCTACGAGGATAATGGCGATGTAAGTGCAGAGCGTACCGCAAATTTCGCAAAGTACCTTCTTGAAAAAGGAGTAAAAGGTCTTTACGTCTGCGGTTCATCAGGTGAGTGTATCTATCAGAGCAAGGAAGAAAGAAAAATTATCCTTGAAAGTGTTATGAAGGCTGTTGGCGGAAAAATGACAATCATCGCTCACGTTGCTTGTAACAACACAAAGGATTCAATGGAGCTTGCTGCTCACGCTGAAAGCCTCGGCGTTGATGCAATCGCTGCAATTCCTCCGATTTATTTCCACCTTCCCGAGGATTCAATTGCAAAGTACTGGAACGATATTTCTTCAGCAGCACCGAATACAGATTTCGTTATTTATAACATTCCTCAGCTTGCAGGTGTCTCACTTACAATGCCTCTTTTCAAAAAGATGCTTGAAAATCCCCGTGTAATCGGTGTAAAGAATTCATCAATGCCTGTCCAGGATATCCAGATGTTCAAAATGGAAGGTGGCGAGGATTGCATTATCTTCAACGGTCCGGACGAGCAGTTCATTTCAGGAAGAATAATCGGTGCAGGCGGCGGAATCGGCGGCACTTACGGCGTTATGCCTGAGCTTTTCCTCAAGGCTGATGAGCTTCTTAAGGAAGGCAAAATCACAGAAGCTTGTGAAATTCAGCACGCTATTGATAAGATTATCTACGCTATGTGCTCATGCAAGTGCAATATGTATGCTGCAGCAAAGCAGATTCTCAGAGAGCAGGGTGTTGAGTGCGGTTCAGTCCGTGCGCCTCTTGCTGAAATTACAGAAGAAGGAATCGGACTTGCACACAATGTTAAGGTTATGATTGACGAAGCAATCGCAAAATTTGTTGGTTGAGGTGCAGTATGAACAGAGAGTATTTGCTTGAAACTCAGAAATGGGTAAAGGAAGAGCTTGACCGCTGTGTTAATTTCTGGCTCAAAAACGGTATGGACGAGGTTAACGGTGGCGTTTACACCTGCCTTGACCGTACAGGTAAGATTTATTCGACAGATAAAAGCGTATGGATGCAGGGCAGATGCGGTTGGATTTTTGCATATCTCTGCAAGGTCTACGGTGTAAAGGATGAATGGCTCAAAGCTTCAAAATCCTGCCTTGATTTTATGGAAAACTACTGTATCAACAAGGATGCAGGCAGGAGAATGTACTTCACAGTTACTGCTGACGGTAAGCCTCTTCGTCAGAGAAGATATTGCTTCTCAGAAGGCTTTTACTGTATCGCAAATGCTGAATATTACGGCATAACAGGTGACAAGGAGCATCTCGAAAGAGCGAGAAAGGCTTACGAGCTTATCTATCATCTCAATCACGGTGGTGCTGACCCGACAGGTATGGGACCGAAAACTGTTCCTGAAACAAGAACAGGCAGAGCTTTGGCTGATCCGATGATTTTCCTTAACACAACTGCAATTATGCGACGTGTTGATCCTGAAAATGCAGAGCTTTACAATAAGTACAGCGCAGAATGCGTTCACGATATCTTTGCTTACCATCATAAGCCGGAACTCAGGTGTACACTTGAAAGTGTTGGTGTTAACGGTGAATTCTGCTCAGAATACACAGCAGGCAGAGTTGTTAATCCGGGTCACGATATTGAGTGTGCATGGTTCATTATGGAAGAGGCAAACCGTATCGGTGACAAGGAGCTTTACAAGAAAGCAGAGGAAGTTTACCGTTTCGCAATCGAAGGCGGTTGGGATAACGAGTTTGGCGGACTTCTTTATTTCAAAGACTGTCTCGGCAATCCTCCGGAAGCTTACGAGCACGATATGAAGCTCTGGTGGCCACACAATGAAATTCTCATCGCTTCAATTATGGCATACCGTGACACGGGTGACGAGTATTATATGGATTGGTTCAAGAAAACTCTTTCTTACTGTCAGGATGTTTTCTCAGATCCCGAATTCGGTGAGTGGTACGGTTATCTCCGTCGTGACGGCAAGCCGACTGAACCTGCTTGTAAGGGCAGCACATTCAAAGGTCCGTTCCATCTTCCGAGAATGCTCATTATGATTGATACAATTA
>JAXJUJ010000217.1:0-13958 GCA_036309125.1 Acutalibacteraceae bacterium
GAAAGAAGGGAAAATATGCTTTGGTTCCGTGCACCTGAAAAGGTATATATCAAGAAAGGATGCTTGCCTGTTGCTCTTGATGAGCTTCGCACAGTCCGCGGTTCAAAGAAAGCATTTATCGTAACAGATACATTCCTTTATGAAAACGGCTACACCAAGCCTATTACAGATAAGCTTGACGAAATGGGCATTGCGCACACAACATTCTTCAATGTTCAGCCTGACCCCACACTCGGCAACGCTAAGGAAGGCGCTGCACAGATGGCAGCATTCAAGCCCGATACAATCATCGCACTCGGCGGCGGTTCAGCAATGGACGCAGCAAAGATTATGTGGGTTATGTATGAGCATCCGGATGCAGACTTTATGGATATGGCAATGAGATTCATTGATATCCGTAAGAGAGTTTACACATTCCCGAAGATGGGCGAAAAAGCATACTTCATCGCTGTTCCCACATCAGCAGGTACAGGTTCAGAAGTTACACCTTTCGCAGTTATCACAGACGAATCAACAGGTGTTAAGTACCCTCTTGCTGACTACGAGCTTCTTCCCAATATGGCAATCATTGATACAGATTTCCATATGTCAGCTCCTAAGGGACTTACAGCTGCATCAGGTATCGATGCTGTAACACACGCAGTTGAAGCTTACGCTGCAATGCTCGCAACAGACTACACAGACGGTCTTGCTCTTCAGGCACTTAAAAATATCTTCAAATATCTTCCTCGTGCTTATGAAAATGGTCAGACAGATATTGAAGCAAGAGAAAAAATGGCAAATGCTGCAACAATGGCTGGTATGGCATTCGCAAACGCATTCCTCGGTGTATGTCACTCAATGGCACACAAACTTGGTGCTTTCCACCACCTTCCTCACGGTGTTGCAAACGCACTTATGATTGAAGAGGTTCTTCGTTTCAATGCAAGTGAAGCACCCGCAAAGATGGGTACATTCTCACAGTATGATCATCCCCATACTCTTGCACGTTATGCAGAAATCGCTGATTACCTTGGTCTCGGCGGTACAACTGATACCGAAAAGCTTGAAAATCTTATTAAAGCTATCAACGACCTTAAAGCAGAGGTTGGCATCAAGGAAACAATCAAAGACTACGGTGTTGATGAAAAGGTATTCCTTGACAACCTTGATGAAATGGTTGAGCAGGCATTCGATGATCAGTGCACAGGTGCTAACCCCCGTTATCCCCTTATGAGCGAAATCAAGCAGATGTATCTTAATGCTTATTATGGTAATCACTTTGTAGAAACCAAGAAACCCACTGCAGCTGATGTTGCAGCACCCGCTGCGGTTGATGAAGTAAAAGTAACCTACCGTAAAGGTAAGAAAGCATAATTGAAGGAGGAAGACGACAATGAAACTTGAGAAAATTATAGCTGTAAGAAATAATAAAACTATCTATCGTGATGGTGATAAGAGCGTTAAGGTGTTTAACGAAGGCTTTTCAAAAGCTGACATTTTGAATGAAGCTTTAAATCAGGCAAGAATTGAAGGAACAGGACTCAACATTCCTAAAGTGTTAGAAGTTACTATGGTTGAAGGTAAATGGGCTATCGTATCTGAGTTCATTAAGGGTAAGACTTTGGCTCAGCTTATGGAAGATGAACCTGAAAAGAAAGATGAGTACCTTGCTTTTCTTGTAGACTTACAGCTCGAAATGCACAGCAAGACTTGTACTCATCTTAACAAATTAAAGGATAAGATGAACCGAAAGATTAGCGAATCCACTTTGGACGCTACTACTCGTTATGATCTTCATACCCGACTTGAGGGTATGCCCAAACACAACAAGGTTTGCCACGGTGATTTCAACCCCTCTAATATCATCATTGCCGAAGACGGCACACCCTATATCCTTGACTGGTCCCACGCAACTCAGGGTAACGCTTCTGCCGATGCAGCCCGCACTTATCTGTTGTTCTGGTTGAATGGTGACATCGAAGGTGCTAAGAAGTACCTCGACCTCTTCTGCCAGAAGAGCAACACTGCTAAGCAGTACGTTCAGAAGTGGATGCCCATCGTTGCAGCATCTCAGTCAGTTAAAGGCAATGAGCATGAGCGTGAGTTCTTGCTCTCTTGGGTAGATGTTGTAGATTACGAATAATCATATAAGGAGAACAAGATAATGAAAATTACAGTATGTATCGGCTCTTCATGCCATATTAAAGGTTCACGTCAAGTAGTTGAACAGCTTCAGTATCTTATCAAGGAAAACAATCTTGGTGATAAGGTTGAACTCGGCGGTACATTCTGCATGGGTAAATGCCAGCAGGGTGTCTGTGTAACAGTAGATAATGAATTCTTCTCAGTTACTCCCGAAACAGTAGAAGAATTCTTCAATAAGAACGTAAAGGAAAAGGTATAATATGCTGATTCAGGTTTGTGTAGGCAGCTCCTGCCACTTAAAAGGTTCGCCTGAAATTGTGGAGCTTCTGCAGAAAGCCGTCAGTGATTATCATCTTGAAGACGAGGTTGCACTTGCCGGCAGTTTTTGCATCGGTAAGTGTAACCGTATTGGTGTTACTATTCAGATTGATGATGATATTCACACCGGTGTCACAAAAGAATGCTTCAAAGAATTTTTTGAGGAGAATGTGCTTAAAAAAATCCAAAGCGAAGGGAAGTAACGGGTTATGCCAAACTGTTTGACATTAAAAAAATCAAACTGTAAAAACTGCTATAAATGTATTCGCCATTGCCCTGTAAAGGCAATCCGTTTTTCGGGAAATCAGGCTCATATAATTGGCAATGAGTGTATTCTCTGTGGTCAGTGTTTTGTTGTGTGTCCTCAGAACGCAAAGGAAATCGTGGATGAAACCGAAAAAGTAAAGGTTCTTCTTCAGACAGGTGACCCCGTAATTGTTTCTCTTGCACCTTCATTTATTGCGAATTACGACGGTGCCGGTATTAACTCAATGAGAAAAGCTCTTAAAAAACTGGGCTTTTATGATGTTGAAGAAACTGCAATTGGTGCAACGATCGTAAAAAATGAATATGAAAGAATGATCGCCGAAGAGGAAAGAGATATAATTATTTCCTCCTGTTGTCATTCAATCAATTTGCTTATTCAGAAACACTATCCGTCAGCACTTCCTTATCTTGCTGATGTTGTTTCGCCTATGCAGGCACACTGTAACGATATCAAGCAGAGATATCAGAAAGCAAAGACAGTTTTCATCGGACCTTGCGTTGCAAAGAAGGACGAAGCAGAGCATTATGAGGGTATTGTTGATGCCGTGCTTACCTTTGAAGAATTGACAGAGTGGTTAAAATCTGAAAATATTGAAATCGAACCTGAAACAGATAATGACATTTGCTCTCGAGCAAGATTTTTCCCGACAACAGGCGGTGTGCTTAAAACAATGGCACAGGAAAACACCGGTTACACATATCTTGCTCTTGATGGTGTTGAGAATTGCATTGCAGCTCTTAAAGATATAGAAGGCGGCAAAATTCACAAATGCTTTATTGAGATGTCTGCTTGTGTAGGCAGTTGTATGGGCGGTCCGGTTATGGAAAAATACCACCATACCGAAACAGTTAGAGATTACATTACAATTACAAATTATGCAGGTTCAAAAGACTTTGAAGTTTCTCAGCCAAAGGCGATAAAGCTCAAAAAACATTTTGAATTCATTGAACAGCGTTCGCCTCAGCCTTCTGAGTATGAAGTCAATAATGTCCTTCGTCAGATGGGTAAATTCAAGCCCTCACAGGAACTTAACTGCGGTTCGTGTGGTTACAACACCTGCCGAGAAAAGGCAATTGCCATTATTCAGGGCAAAGCAGAAAGTTCAATGTGCCTTCCGTTCCTCAAAGATAAAGCAGAAAGTTTTTCAGACACAATCGTTAATAATTCTCCCAATGGACTTATCGTTCTTAATGACCAGCTTGAGGTTCAACAGATCAATAAAGCCGCAAGAGAAATTATGAATATCCGTTATGCTTCTGACGTTCTCGGAACTCAGGTTATAAGAATTCTTGATCCTGCACCTTTTATGAAGGTCCGTGATACAGGAGTTGGAATTCATAATGAGCGTGTATATTTCGCTGAATATAAGCGATATGTTGAGCAGACAATCGTTTATGACCGTGATTCAAGACTTCTGGTTGGTATTATGCGTGATATAACGGAAGAACAGTATGCAAAGGAAAGAAAGGACAATATCAGTAAGCAGACTGTTGAGGTTGCTGATAAGGTTGTTGAAAAACAAATGCGAATTGTTCAGGAAATCGCTTCACTTTTGGGTGAAACTGCTGCTGAAACAAAAATCGCACTTGCAAAATTAAAGGAGTCGATTTCTGATGAATGATTTATGTGCAGATATCGGTTACAAAAGTATAAATCATCACGGTGAAGAGCTTTGTGGAGATCACGTTGACATAGTTGAGCCGAGCGATGATTCAACTGTTATTGTTTTATCAGACGGACTCGGCAGCGGTGTAAAAGCAAGTATCCTTTCTACGCTTACATCAAAAATCATATCAACAATGCTCGCTGAAGGATTGTCGCTTGAAGAATGTGTTGAAACAATTGCGGCAACTCTGCCTGTATGCTCGGTCAGAGGTGTTGCATACTCAACATTCACAATCATTCACCTAAAAAACAATCAGACTGCTGAACTAATTCAGTATGATAATCCTCATGCGATTATTATACGTGATGAAAAAAACTGGGATTACCCAAAAACAGAAATGAATATCGGTGGTAAGAAGATATTCAAATCCGTTATAAATCTTCAGGAAAACGACGTATTTGTTGCTATGAGTGACGGTTGTCCTCATGCAGGAATCGGTATTTCCTATAATTTCGGCTGGAAAAGAGAAGATATTATTGATTTTATCGAAACGCTTATTCCTGCCGGTTACACAGCAAAAACACTTTCGACAATGCTTGTTGACGAGTGTGATAAACTTTACGGCCATAAGCCCGGTGACGATGCAACAGCCTGCATTGTCAGAATCAGAAAGAGAGTTCCGATGAATATGCTCTTCGGCCCTCCTTCAAACCGTGATGATGCCGACAGAATGATGTCGCTCTTCTTCTCAAAAGAAGGAAAGCACATTATTTGCGGAGGAACAACTTCCTCGATTGCCGCAAAATTCTTGAGAAAACCTCTCAAACCATCGCTTATATTTGAGCAGAGCGATGTTCCTCCAACAGCGGAACTCGAGGGAGTTGACCTTGTAACAGAAGGTGTTATTACAGTTAACAAAGTAGTTGAATATGCCGAGGATTACCTTGGTGAAAATAAATTTTATGAGCATTGGAGTTTTAAGAAAGACGGTGCATCTCTTATATGCCGACTTTTGTTTGAAGAAGCAACCGATATTAATTTCTATGTCGGTCGTGCAATTAATCCTGCTCATCAGAATCCCGATCTGCCCATTAATTTCAATATTAAAATGAACCTTGTTGAGGAGCTTTCAAAATCTCTGAAAAAAATGGGCAAAAGAATAAAAGTAAGTTATTTCTAAGGAGTAAGATCGTATGCGTAAGTTTGATACAAAGGTACAACATTTGAAATATAAAGTGCTTCGTGAGGTTGCTCGTCAGGCTTGGAACGATACGCTCCTGCAAAATGTTATGGATATTCCGAAAACCATTGTTCCCGGAAAAACCTCTACTATGCGCTGCTGCGTTTACAAGGAACGTGCAATTTTAGGAGAACGCGTGCGTATCGCAATGGGTGGTGACAAGGAAAATCCCAATGTTATTGAAGTTATTGATATTGCGTGTGATGAATGTCCCGCAGCAGGTTATGAAGTTACTGATTCATGTCGTGGCTGTCTCGCTCACAGATGTGAAGATGTTTGTAAAAGAGGAGCTATTTCTTTTGATCATAACCATGTAGCACATATCGATAAATCAAAATGTGTAGAATGCGGACAGTGTGCTAAGGTTTGTCCTTATTCAGCGATTATTAACCGTAAAAGACCTTGTCAGGTTGCATGCAAGGTAAAAGCAATTTCCATTAATGAGGACAACGCAGCAGCCATCGATAATAAAAAATGTATTCAATGCGGTGCTTGTGTTTATCAGTGTCCTTTTGGTGCAATTACCGATAAGTCCTATATTCTCAATGTCATTGATATGATAAAAAAGAGTGAAGACAATTCTAAGTATAAGGTTTATGCAATGGTGGCACCGTCTATTTCCAGCCAATTTACCTATGCAAAACTCGGTCAAGTCATTATGGCACTTAAGAAGCTTGGGTTCTTTACTGTTATAGAGGCTGCACTTGGTGCTGATATGGTGGCACAAGCCGAATCAAAAGAACTTGCAGAAAAGAATTTCCTTACAAGCTCTTGCTGTCCGGCATTTGTTCAGTATATCAAATCGGCATTTCCTGATTTGTTGCCTTATGTATCGCACAATTTATCACCTATGGCAACACTTGCAAAATACATTAAGGGAACAGAACCGACCGCCAAAGTTGTATTCATTGGCCCTTGTACTGCAAAGAAGGCTGAAGCCCAACTTGAGAGCGTAAAGCCTTATATTGATGCAGTTATGACTTTTGAAGAACTACAGGCACTTTTTGATAGTAAAGAAATTGATATAACGACTCTTTCTGAAGATATTCTTGACAATGCGTCATACTTTGGCAGAATATTTGCGCGTTCAGGTGGTCTTTCAGATGCTGTTATTCAGGCTCTTGATGAACAGAAGATAGATTTTACAGTGAAACCTGCCGTGTGTGACGGAATCGAAGCTTGCAAAACAGCCCTTCTTAAGAAGAGTAAAAATGTTCTTGATGCAAACTTTATCGAAGGTATGGCTTGTACAGGCGGATGTATTGGCGGTGCAGGATGCCTTACTCACGGAGAAAAGAACAAAGCACAAGTTGATGTATACGGAAAAGAAGCATTTGAAAAAACAATCAGTGATGCGGTTTCAATTTTGAAATAAATAAAAGCCTGCATTTCATATTTAATCTGATTTGCAGGCTCTTTCAGGAGGTTTATATGCGTAAAACAAAGATAGTATGTACGATAGGCCCTTCCAGCGAAACGAAGGATATTATAAGAGGTCTTTGCAAAGCCGGTATGAATGTCGCGAGACTCAATTTCTCACATAATACACATGCAGACCATAAAAGACGGATTGACCTTGTAAAAGAGGTTCGTGAAGAACTTAATCTGCCTATCGCTATTATGCTTGATACCAAAGGTCCTGAATATCGTATTAAAACCTTTGAAGGCGGCAAAATCCTACTTTCCGATGGTGATCGATTTACTTTTACTACTGACGAAATCGTGGGAAACAGAGAGCGTGTGTCAGTAAGTTATGCTAAGCTTCCAGAAGAACTTTTTGTCGGCGATACCATCTTGCTTAATAATGGTCTGATGTCCTTCTTAGTTGATAAGATTAATGGAGCTGATATTGAATGCAAGGTTGTATGTGGTGGCGAACTTTCTGATCGAAAAAGCATGAGTTTTCCCGGTAAGGTGATGAAGCAAACATACTTATCCGAACAAGACAAGAAGGATATTGCCTTCGGAGTGAAAAATGGTGTTGATTATATCGCGTGCTCTTTTGTTTCAAATAAGCAGGATCTTATTGATGTGCACAATTATCTTAAAGAACTTGGTGCAGACGACATCGAGCTCATAGCCAAGATTGAAAATCAATCCGGTTTTGATAACATTGATGAAATCTGTGAGCAATGTGACGGTATTATGATTGCACGCGGCGATATGGGTGTAGAAATTGCATTTGAACAATTGCCGGCAATTCAAAAAAAGTTGATAACAAAATCTCGAATGCTCGGAAAACGTGTTATTACTGCTACAGAAATGCTTGAGTCTATGATCAACAATCCCCGTCCAACCCGTGCTGAAATCTCTGATGTTGCAAATGCTGTGTATGACGGTACAAGTGCTATTATGCTTTCAGGTGAAACGGCTGCAGGAAAATACCCTGTAGAATCCGTAAAAACCATGGCAAAAATTGCCGAAACGACCGAGGCTAATATTCACTATAACAAGCGATTTCACAATGCAGAGTTCCATATTAAGAATTCTGTTGATGCTATTTCTCACTCAACCTGCGGAATGGCAATTGATCTGGAGGCAAAAGCAATTGTTGCATGCTCACTTTCGGGTATGACAGCACGAATGGTATCTCGTTTTCGTCCGCCTGTGCCGATTATCGGTCTTACAACCGATGAAAACACATGGAGAAAACTCGCCTTGTCTTGGGGTGTGATTCCCGCTATTTGTGAAAAATTTTCCTCAACAGACGTTCTGTTCTACACCGCCAAAAAGATTGCCGAACAAAACATCACTCTTAACAAGGGTGAGAAAATTGTTATTACAGGTGGTAATACAAGTGGTGTATCGGGAACAACTAATCTAATTAAGATTGAAGATATCTAGTCGTAGCCTTTTTAACTGTAAGTTATCAAATAGATTACTTTTATAGTAATGTATATAGATGGTTGCGATTGTATATATAAGCATAGCTAATAAGGCTGGAATTTTTAATAACAAAACAATAAAGGAAAGGTCTCTTGCCAATGATTTATTGGAATAATATGGATGCATTGCAGGCTTATAAAGTGCTGCAGAAAGCAAAAAAAACTAATCTAAAAAAAGTAATGAGCGGAAATAATGGTACTAATCGCGTGAAAAGTTATTCAGTTCCGATAGGTGCCGGTTTGGAGTTTAATTACGGAGCAAGACCGGTAGATGATGATATTATCAATAAGTTAGCAGAACTTTCATCAGAAGCCCAGTTAATAGAGAAATTTGAAGCTTTATATAATGGCGATGTAATCAATACCGGAGAAAACCGTATGGTTTTACATCATATGTGCCGAGGACAGTTAGGTAATAAAGTTGTTTCTGAAGGTGTGAACAAACGAGATTTCTATATGAAACAACATAATAAAGTTAAAGATTTTGTTAAAAAAGTTCATTCCGGTGTGATTACAAATGCTGCCGGAGAAACCTTCACAACTGTTGTTCAAATTGGAATTGGTGGTAGTGATTTAGGCCCTCGTGCAATCTATCTTGCACTTGAGAACTGGGCAAAAGCAAATCATTCTTTGAAGATGAAGGCTGAATTTATCAGTAATGTTGATCCTGATGATGTCGCTGCTGTACTTAGCAAAATAAATATAGCTCGTTCCTTGTTTGTATTAGTTTCGAAGTCCGGGACAACATTGGAAACATTAACTAATGAAACATTTATAAAGGAAACTTTAAAAAACGCAGGACTTGATGTCTCAAAGCATATGGTTGCAGTTACAAGTGAGACTTCTCCGCTTGCTAACAACTCTGACTATCTTGATTCTTTTTATATTGATGACTATATTGGAGGACGTTATTCATCTTGTTCTTGTGTCGGAGGCGTAATTTTATCACTTGCTTTTGGTAGTGATATTTTTGATAGATTTTTAACCGGTGCAGCAGAAGCAGACAAAAATGCTAAAAATGCAGACATCAAAAAAAATGCGGCATTACTGGATGCTTTAATCGGTGTATATGAGAGAAACATTCTTGGGTATCCGAGTACAGCAGTTTTGCCTTATTCTCAGGGTTTAAGTCGTTTTCCTGCGCATTTACAGCAGTTGGATATGGAATCTAACGGTAAATCCGTAAATCGTTTCGGTGATATTGTAACTTATGAAACTGGACCGGTAGTTTTCGGTGAAGCTGGCACTAACGGACAACATTCCTTCTATCAATTATTACATCAGGGAACAGATATTATTCCATTGCAGTTTATAGGGTTTAAAAAAAGCCAAATGGGATCAGATGTCGAAGTTCAAGGCAGCACCAGTCAACAGAAGCTTTGCGCTAATGTAGTTGCACAGATTATGGCCTTTGCCTGTGGCAAGGACGACAGCAATAAAAACAAAAAATTTGAAGGTGGTCGTCCCTCTAGCATAATTATTGGTGAACAGTTGACTCCAGAATCTATAGGTGCATTGCTTGCTCACTTTGAAAATAAGGTAATGTTCCAAGGATTTATATGGAATCTTAACAGTTTTGACCAAGAAGGTGTTCAGCTCGGCAAAGTATTGGCAAAAAAGGTGCTTTTACACGAGACCGATGGAGCTCTTCGTGCGTATAGCGAACTGCTAAATATTTGATTAACTTCTGTTTTAAAAAATATATGTACTTTTCTGAAAACCTTGTATAATGTAGAATAACTTCAAATACAAAAGAGGAAACATTTATATGATGAAGGCTGCAACAACTGAGAGTGATAAAAGTAAGTATTTTGAAGAAGCAGAAAAAATATTCGCAAAAGTAAAGGTTCTCAGAGAACAGCTTGAAGTATTGGAGGCAACATCATCAAGTGCTAATGAAAACCGTTCGGAAATAAATAGATTAACCGATATTTTCAAAACATCAAACTTTGTCATTGAAGAGTATGATGATTTGATTGTCAGGAGAACTATTGAAAAATAAGGTTTTTTGGTATTATATATATGAAATTAAGAGGAAGGTCCTGAATCGGTAAATTTAAAAATTTAGATGCCCGGTTCAAAAGTGAGACGTACTGCAAAAATCCCATTTGCGTTCAGCAAGTGGGATTTTACTTTTTACTTTTTACTTCTTACCTCTTCACTATTCCTTCATAAAAATTTTGATGGGATTTTTGGGAAGTAATAAGTAAGAAGTAATAGTGAAGACGTGTTTTTGCAAGGCGTTGCCTTGCATTTTTTACTTTATAGTTTTATAATTATTTCAACAAATCAGAAACCCGGAGGATCTGTTATTATGAAAAAAATCTTGAAAGAAAAAGCTCCAAAAACAATATGCCTTATTCTTGGCATAGCTTTTGCAGTTGTCGGTTTATATTACTACCACATGCAGTATTTATGCTTTGAATATACACCGCTTCAGTTTATTCTCGGCTTTGTTGTTTGCCTTGGCGGAGCATTGCTTTCAATACCGCTGAGTAAAAAAGCTGACAAAAAGAAAAAAGCATTAAACGCGGTATTGACGGCTTTGGTTTTTGCGATTGTCCTTGTCGGACTTATGTTTTTGATTAACGCCATAATCGGTAACGGTGAGCTTAATTTGGCAGCAATGGTTGTCCCCGTGTATCTCACCTTCATTATCACATCTGTTATGGCTCTGCTTTGTGTATTCAGGATATTTAACCACAAGGTTTTAAAAGCAATTCTCTCCGTACTTATTCTTATCGGATTTCTTTTCGGAAGTCATTCGTATATCAAATCACACATTTACGTTTTGCTTTACGAAAATTTCACTGCTCCTGCACCCGTTGTATCAACAGTATCAAAAGAAAAGAATGATGATAAAATGATTGTCGGTGATTTTTATGTAAGCACAAAAGGCAATGATGAAAACAGCGGTACGAAAGATTCACCGTTTCTGACTATCGAAAAAGCTGTTGAAGCTGTAAGAAATACGGATAAAACAGGCAAAAACGGAATTACAGTTTGCATAGAAGGCGGCGAATATTGCGTGTCCTCTCTCAGTCTTACTAAAGAGGATTCAGGCACGGAAGAATGCCCCGTAACATACTGTTCTTATAACGGTGATGTTATTGTCAACGGTGGTATAACACTTGACAGCGACGATTTTAAAAATGTAAAAGATTATCCCGAAATTGCAGAAAAGCTTTCTGCAGATGCGCAGAAAAATGTTGTAGTCGTTGACCTGACGAAAGCACCGTATTCACTCACAAGCGACGATTGGGGTAAGATTTATGCAGTCGGCTCTTACCATACAGCAGATAGCTACGACGGCGATTATGCAGGTCCTCTTTATTGCGAGCTTTTCGTGGATGACATAAGACAAACCGTAGCAAGATATCCCGATAACGAATATCTTTATACTGAAGAGGTTGTAAAAACAGGCTTGGGCAAGGAATCCGACGGTTCGCTTACAGAGGTTAAAGATTGGGATAAAATCCGCAATCCCGAACCTGACATTTACAAAGTTAATCCTGAACTTGCTAAGAGAATTTCAGGTTGGAGTAACCTTGATGATGTGTGGATGTTCGGCTATTGGAAATACGATTGGGCAGATGCTTCAACTCCTATAGGAAGTTTTGATAAAGACACCCGTGAGCTTTCTCCCAGATTCGTCAGCCTTTACGGAACGAAAACAGAGGCTCCCTACTATTTTTTCAATGTTCTTGAAGAGCTCACTGCAAAGGGCGAATGGTATCTCAACAGAGAAAAAGGATTGCTCTGTATGTGGGAACCCGAAAACAAGGATAATGCGGAAATAAATCTTTCTCTTTCACTCGATCCTGTAATAAACTCTGAGGCAGATTACATCAACTTTGACGGATTAACCGTAAAAGGAACGCGAAGTGACGGCGTAGTTATAACAGGCAATAACAATACCGTTCAGAATTGTCTTATAAAAAATGTTTCAGGTAACGCTCTTGTTATGGACGGCTATAACAATCTTGCATATAACAACGAAATCACCCGTACCGGAAAAGGCGGAATCATCATTTCCGGCGGTGATACAGACTCACTTACTCCCGGTAAAAGTAAGGCAGATAACAACTATATTCATAACTGGTCTGAAATTTACCAGACCTATCAGCCTGCTGTTACACTTGAGGGCGTAGGAAACATCTGCTCTCATAACGAAATGACTAACTCCCCTCACGAAGCAATAACTTACAAGGGCAACAATCATATTATCGAATATAATCTCATCCACGATGTGTGCCTTCTTTCGGATGATGCCGGTGCAATTTATTCCGGCAGAAGCTGGGTGTGGTACGGCAATGTTGTACGATATAACTGTATCTATAATGTAGGTTCTGAAAATCACGGTCCCGACGGTATTTACCTTGATGATGCGGTTTCAGGTCAGAAAATTTACGGAAACCTTCTCATCAATATTCCCAGCAACTCAATTCACGTCGGTGGCGGCAGAGATAACGAAATAACCAATAACATCATAGTGAATCCGGGCAACAATGCTCTGAGGTTTGACGACAGAGCAAGAGAGGGCGCTCTTGAAAACGGTTGGTTTACTCACGCTTACGTCGGCAGCGGTGATATGTGGGAAGCTCTGTATAATTCACCCTGGCAGAGTGAAACCTGGCAAAATGCATTCCCTGAATACAAGAGCTGCACAGACGATATTTCAAAATCAGATTCGCCTGATTATATCCCTAACCCTGCAAGCACCTTTAAAAATAATATTATTATTAATAAAAATATGGGATATGGCGATGTTTACAGCTCCGTTTGGAAGTTCAGCGATATAAGCGACAATGCAATCTACAACGTGGGCAAATGCGACGAAATCTTTGTCGATATCAATAACGGAAATTATAATATCAAGGACATTGATAAAATCAGAAAAGATGCTCCTGATTTTAAAGAAATCCCTCTCGATATGATAGGAAGGGTAAACTGATAACTTCGGGTTTGTAGGGGTGTTTGATTTCGCACAATCCAACTCTGTGTGCGTAGGGATGGGCCTCCCGGACCATCCGCGGAATCTGCTAAAAAACGGACGGTCGAGGACGCCCGTCCCTACGATTCCGATTGGATTGATTTCGTAGCGGGAGCCTATAATAAACCTATAAACATTTGCGTAAGCAAATATTTCACTTTGCGACAGCAAAATATCACACGCCGTAAGGCGTATATCACATCTGCGTAGCAGATATATCACTGCAACGTCTTGCGTTGCTATTGTCGTGCCCTACAAACACAATCCGAGCGAGGTCGTAGGGGCAGATAGCATCTGCCCGCCAATTTCGTACAGAATTTAGCGGGAGCCTATAATAAACCTACAAACATTTGCGTAAGCAAATATTTCACTTTGCGACAGCAAAATATCACACGCCGTAAGGCGTATATCACATCTGCGCAGCAGATATATCACTGCAACGCCTTGCGTTGCTATTGCTCCCCTACATACACGACTTGAATCGGCTATTATATTTCAGCGTCGCAGACCCTCAATTATTC
>JAXJUJ010000218.1:0-2376 GCA_036309125.1 Acutalibacteraceae bacterium
AACCATCTTCGAGGAAGCAATGGATACATACAGCTCAGAGGTAAACAATATCCGTATTGCTGCTAAGGAGTTTGCTGAAAATTACAAGGCAGGCAAAAGGGAAGCACTTAACGCTTACCGTCAGCTCAACTATTACTCTGTTGAGAATGACAAAGGCGTAAAGACAAATATGGGCGACTATATGCTTAACTTCCCTGCAGATAACAAGGACTTTGCAGACATTCTCTTAAAGGGTAACCCGAACATTCTCAATAACATCAGAATTCTTCTCTCAATGGGTGTTGCTGACGGTGGAGACCTTATTGAACGTATCAAGGCTTCAGTTGCTGATGAATCGGTATATACTAAAGATATGTATTTCGACAAAGCAAAGGAACTTACAGGTAAAATTCAGCAGCTTTTAAAGATGCTTGATGAAGCAAGAGCAGAGATTGAAGAAATTGAAGCAGACCCTGATATGACTCAGGAAGAAAAAGAGCTTGCATTAATTTTACCCCAATATACTTTATCTCTCATTCTCAGCCTTGATGTTATTTTAAAGTCAATTCCCTGCGGCGACACAAACTACAGCGATTATTTTGCATCAACCGCAGATCCTGATTATAAGAAGCTTTATCCCTTCGTTGACGCAATGACAGAGGGCCAGAGAGCAATGGCAGTTTCAGGTCAGGTTCATTCAGTGATTGTTTACAACGCTGTTGAAATGAGTGACGAAGAGCTTGAAGCAGAGCTTACTGAGCTTGAAGAAACCTATGATCCTAAGTCAGTTTACTTCGGCACAGATATGAATCTTCTTGAAGGTGCAGTTGCTGTTACATCAGATGCAATAAGAGAAGAAGCTGCAACAGGCAATCAATGGTTTGCTTGCTTCACAGGTAATATGGCAGGTGATATTTCAATTTCCTCTCTCATCGGTGTAGGCGGTATTGCTCTTACAGGTGTTTCTGCTCATTTCCTTATGAAGCAGTTTTCTGCTTCTCATTCTGTGATGACAGCTAAGGACGCTGATAGCATAGCAACTCTTCAGCGTGTGATGAAAAATCTTGAATTTGACAACAGTCACGCAGTAATGAAAGTTGAAAATTACGCACAACGAATGGATAAGCTTCAGGGTCAGATAGATGCTATAAATGCTAAGTATCAGGTTTCAACCTCAACAGTAGTATTTTCATCCCTCGGTGTTGCTGCAGGTCTTGCAATGATCGCATTCAGTGTTTATTCAATCGTTAAGATTGTTGATAAGTACAATCCCAAATACACAAAGATTCCTTCAAATATGGTTGATACCGTTTCAACTGCAAATGGAAACAGATTCATCAACTATACTGTTGTAAACTCACTTTGTGCAGATGGCACTGAAAAGCCCGGTGATACAAACGGTTACAGTGGTAAGCAGTGGAATGCAATCTACTACACAAAGAGCTTTGAAGCAGGTAAGTGTATGACCTCAACAGGCTACTTCATTGATTCAGCAGATAACTTCGGCAAGTATACTCCCGTTGCGGGCTTCGGTACAAAGAACTGCTTCAACCTTAACTCCTTTAACGGCGAAGAAAATACAGAGACCATTTATATGGCTTTCGGTAACTCAAACAACAAGAAGAGTGCTGAAACATCAGTTCCCACAGTTGTCGGCAGTATGTTTGCATACGGTGCAATGGCTATAAGCGGTGTTGCAGGTATGGGTCTTGGTATGTGCATTATGTCACTTATCAAGCGTAAGAAGGAAAGCTGATATTAATTCTATCTTTCTGAAATAGAACCATTGATTGTAAGGCATCTGAGAATATTCTCGGATGCCTTATTTTTTTGAAAAATTAAGCCTGATTTGTAAGCGGTTTGTAATATGTGCTGTGATAAAATTGCCTATCATTTTAAAAAAGGAGGATTTTATGAAATTGTTTAAAAAATCTTTATCTGTATTTATTATTACAATTATGCTGTTAACTTCGGTGTCTTTGCAGGGACTTGCGGGTGTAACGGCGAAAGCTGTAAGTGATAACGGTGGCGCTGATGGTGATAATGTTACCGCCGGCTACAAACGGGAACACGTTATGAAGCGTTGGGAAAAACTCAATCAATCTTATATACCGGATTATTTTTCGGGTTTTGCTGTGCCTATGGACGGTACAAACGGTAATCCGGATTATCTGGTGCCCGGTCAGGCTGAGAATATGATACCTCAGGGTCTGACTTACTGGGCTGAAAAGGATTGGCTTCTTATTTCTTCATACGATAAAAGTGAAGAAAACGCAAGCGTGATTTTTGCTCTTGACAGAAAGATCGGCAATTTTGCGGCGCAGTTTAATCTTTATACGCCTGTCGGTGAGCCGTGGAAGTGTCACGCCGGAGGTATCGGTGTTTCAGAGTAGAATC
>JAXJUJ010000219.1:0-10264 GCA_036309125.1 Acutalibacteraceae bacterium
TATTTTGAGAGTTTTAACGAAGTCATTCGCCAAAAGAATTGATTTAAGGCTATCAAATCCCTAATTTACGCCGCCCAATGCAGATGTCTTTTTATATCAGCTTTTTCTTTTTGAAAATGTAAATACACACAATGACTGTAACAGCACTCATTGAAATTACAAAAGGATATCCGTATCTCCAGTTAAGCTCCGGCATGTAGCGGAAATTCATTCCGTACCAGCCTGCAATCAGAGTAAGCGGGGAGAAAACGGCAGTGATTACAGTAAATAACTTCATAGTCAGATTGAGCTTCATATCAAGGCTTGTCTGGTGAATTTCCCGGAGTTGCACTACATTTTCCCGCAGAATATTGACATCGGAGCAAAGTCTTTCGGATTTTCTGATAAAGTTTCTGAAATAAAAGAGATTATCTTCATTGAAAATTATATTTTCGTTTTTCATCAGTGACTCTCCTATATCGATGATCTGCTCGTAGTAATTACGTAATTTCAGAAGCTTTCTCTTGTATTGAAAAAGCTCTTCGTAGAAGTTTTTATATTCGTTTTCGCGTATTATCCGATCTTCTATATTGTTTATTTCAAGTTCAATGACTTCTAAACCTTTGTTGTCTGATGAGATAAGACTGTCAATGAAAGAGGAAAAGAATCTTTCAGGGCTGAATTCACAAGCCTGAAAACGCTCTGCCGATTCATAAAACTTTTCGCAGATAGTGTGTGAAAAGTCTGATTTTTCGATTATCAGAACGAGATTTTTCCTGATATAAAATACAAGCTTATTCTCAAAACTGTTATTAATATCCGGCTCAATCATTGTAAGCGTACCGTAACAGTAATCATTACAGCACTCTGTTCCGGAACGGAAATGCTTATCGTCATGATTCAGCTTTTCGTATGCCGTTTTGTTCAGGTTGAATACCGTGTGAAATTTCTCGAAATCACTTGATGAGATATAGGCAGCAATATTCTTCTTGTCAGAAACTTTTGGAAAATCGATTTGCGTGATGACATCCTTAAATTCAAAAATCATAATATACCCTCAGATGAAAAAAGACTGAACAGGTTATCTGTTCAGTCTTTCAGTATTGGTTTTATTATTTCTTGTTTTTAGTGAGTTTATTCACTGCCAGTGCAGCGGTAGTGATTGCAGCAGCTGTGCCGATTACAGTACCTGCCACTTTGATCTTTGCATCTTGTCTGTCCGTGACATGCTGCCTGTATGGGCTGAGACTTTTTGACTTGAGGCCGAACTGCTTGAAATGGTACATCCTTGTATTAATCTGCTCCGGATGCTCTTCATCGATTGTTATGAGTCTTACTCCTGAACGGCATCCGTCAGTGTATGGTCTGAAGCCGGCGGTCTTGCACTGTGCGAGCATTATACCGTCTACATAACCCGCAAAATCGTTCATGTGGTCATGGCCGAAGAATGCACCTATAACGTCACCGATTTCCTTCCAGGCAGCAAACTGACCGCTGTTGACGCAAGGAGTGCAGGGCCCTTCGCCGAGATATCCTTCCACAGTATCTTTCAGGACATAATTCTTGTTTGACCACTTCAGATGTCCGGGGACTGAATCGAGCTTTTCGTGTGCTTTGGCTTCTCTGAGAAGCTCATACTCCTCGGGCACGGGAATGTGCTGGAAGCTCATGGCAGGTATTACCTTTCCGCCATTTTTCTCTTTGAGCTCAAGTGCTGTTTTCTTATACCACTCGATCTGATCTTCGTGTACCCAGTCATAATGGGAAAGCTCCCGATTTTCTGCAAGGTTATTACTGTCGATGAACCACAGGTTGAAAACATCGTTATCAGAATCTGAAGCTTTTATGAGAAGATTGTAGTTTCCGAAGCCTGTAATGCTGTCATCAGCATTGTACATATAGCAGTTGTCGTGTTCGTTGTAAAGTCTCATCTGGTCTTTCAGACTGACAGGGTGCTCGCGGTCATGATTTCCGAAAACAACGGCAAAGGGAATATCTTTGACAGAAACAGGGTATAGGATTCTGCTTATTACGGATCGCATCTGCATTTCGTTGTCTGCACCTGCGTTGTCGCCGAGATAAACCACCAGATCAGGATTCAACTGTTCCACGGCTTTGGTAAGTAAA
The DNA here is from genome assembly GCA_036309125.1 of Acutalibacteraceae bacterium. Lineage (GTDB taxonomy): Bacteria > Bacillota > Clostridia > Oscillospirales > Acutalibacteraceae > CAG-488. The sequence continues at coordinate 2,107 of JAXJUJ010000219.1, forward strand.
GCATTCATATCTTCGGCTTTATTTGCGGCATTGTCAGAAGTTAAATCGTAACTTTCGTGCAAGTCACCAATGAGCATAATTTTAAATTTTCCGTTTTTAAATCTTAAAGCATCTTTTTTCACTGAAAATCCCTGCCTTCCGAATAGATTTTACAGCTAATATTATACAACTATGACTTTTTTTTGTCAATTACACGAAAAAAATTTGCGGACAGGATTTTCCTGCCCGCATGTCGGTTTTATTCCATAGTTTCAACTGTGCCGACTTCAACATCTTCTCTTTCACGGAAGAGCATCGAAATACACCAGATACCGGCGAGTGAAACAAGTGTGTAGATTATTCTGCTCACAATCGCATCCTGACCGCCGCCTATCCAACTTACGATGTCGAACTGAAAAAGACCGATTGAACCCCAGTTCAAAGCACCGACGATGACTAAAATCAATGAGATTTTGTCAAGCATAAAATCATCTCCTAATTCTTTGCTCAGAGTTAGTGTTAGCTCAAATGCGAATTTTATACAAAAGGGTATTTTGTGATAATATTTTCCAAAACAGTTGAAAAAATCCTGAATTTATTATATTATTAAATGTAAATTAATTTGGGAAGTGTTACAATGATTTTTAAAAATTATGTTGATATGCATACACACACAAATAATTCCTTCGACGGTAATTATCCGATCGAGGAGCTTTGTGAAGCAGCGATTGAAAAGGGTATTAAAATCCTTGCTTTTACTGATCACGTTGAGATGGATTATTTTGTTGAAAAGGGGTTTGACAAGGATGCTGCCAATTCCTATGCTGATATAATCAGAGCTAAGGAGCTCTTTAAGGACAGAATTGAGATATGCACAGGCGTTGAGCTTGGTGAGCCTACTTATGATATCGCAGCATCAGAAGCTCTTATCAATTCAAGAGATTATGACTTTGTCATTGGCTCGATTCACAATCTCAGAAAAACGGATGACTTCTGTGAGCTCAAGTATGAGGGTCTGGATATTGATGCATTGCTCAGAACATATTTTGAAGAGCTCAAGCTTCTTGCAGACTGGGCTAAGTTTGATACATTCGCACATCTTACATATCCTTTGAGATACATTGTGGGTGAAAATAAAATCCCTGTCGATATGTCAAAGTATCAGAAGGATGTAGATGAGATTCTGTCTCTTCTTGCTTCAAAGGATAAGGCGCTTGAGATCAACACTTCAGGTCTTCGTCAGCCTATAGGTATCACAATGCCTGATGAAAGTATCGTCAGACGTTTCAGGGAGCTTGGCGGTAAAATGATTACAGTAGGCTCAGACTCTCACTTTACTGCACATATGGGTGCGGGAATTGAGCAGGGTATGCTCCTTGCTAAAAAGTGTGGCTTCGACAGTGTTTATATTTTCAGAAAGCGTCAGCCCGTAGAAATCGAAATCATTTAATCAGAGGTGATAGTGTGGAAGTTTATGATGCATTTACCGAAGGTGTTGAACCCGGCGGACTCAGAAACCGCAATGAGATTAAAACTTTGATATGTTACCTTGTTTCACACCTTGATACTCCGATCACTAAAGGTCAGCTCAATAATATTATCTGCGAAGAGGGACTTGCAAACTATTTTGAATTAAATCAGGCTTTGAGCGAGGTAGTTGATAACGGTAATATCTACGTTTCAGATGCTGAGGATCCGGAGCTTTTTATCACTGAAATAGGTAAAAATAACACGGATACTCTTGAAAAAGATTTGCCGTACACAGTACGTGAAAATGCGTTCAATGCAGCGATAAGACTCCAGACTCGACTTCGCCGTGAACGTGAACACAGGATAGAAATTTCTCGTCTTGAAAACGGTTGCAATATTACAATGTCAGTTCTTGACGGAAATGATGAGCTTATGACTGTTACTCTTTTTGTAGCTGACTACGAGCAGGCTCTTTCAGTGAAAGAAAAGTTTTTGTCTGATCCTGTAAAGGTTTATTCAAATATAGTAGCTCTTCTTATGGCTTAAGTGATCTTTTGCCGGTTTTTATAATAAAATATAATTTCAAAAAAACAGGGACAACTCACATAATTGCAGTTGTCCCTGTTAAATTATTTTATCTTGAAAAGTTCAAGTGCGTTTTGGTTGGTTTTATTAATAAGCTGCTGTGTATCGATATTTCTGACTTCAGCAATCTTTTCAGCTGTCAGAGCGATCATATCAGAAGTACAGCGCTTACCTCTGTTGGGAACCGGTGCCATATACGGGCAGTCCGTTTCAAGAAGAAGTCTGTCTTCAGGAAGATATTCAGCAACCTCAAGCGGCTTGCGTGCGTTTTTAAATGTAACAGCACCGCCGAGTCCGATATACATTCCGAGCTTAATGATTTCTTTTGCCATTTCAACACTTCCTGAGAAGCAATGAAGAACACCCTTCGGTCTGTACTTTTTAAGAAGAGTCAATGTGTCCTCGTGTGCTTCACGGTCGTGAACAATGACAGGTAAATCAGCCTCAACAGCGAATTGCAGCTGCTTTTCGAAAAAATCAAGCTGCTTGTCCTTAGGTACAAAATCGTAGTGATAATCAAGTCCGATTTCACCGACTGCGACACATTTTTCGTAAGTGCACATTTCCTTGATTTTTTCAAATTCAGCAACGCTGTTATCATCAATTTCGCTCGGATGAATTCCGAATGCGCAGTAGAAATAGTCAAAGCTGTTGCAGATATCAAATGTTTTTTCACAGGATCTGAGATCACAACCGCAATTTATGACGTATTCAACGCCGTTTTCGGGGAGGTTTTTTAAAAGCTCATCTCTGTCCTCATCAAACTTTAAATCGTCATAATGAGCGTGTGTGTCAAAAATATGATTATACATTATCTTATTCTTGCTCCTGCAGGCATATTGTCAACGAAAATAACCTTAACATCATCCTCAGCGCAGTCAGCAGCAAGAATCATACCGCAGCTTTCAACACCGCAGAGAACTGCAGGCTTGAGGTTTGCAACAAGTATAACCTTCTTGCCGATGAGGTCTTCAGGCTTGTACCATTTTGCGATGCCGCTTGCAACTGTTCTGGGAGTAGCTGTACCATCATCGAGTGTGAGCTTAAGAAGCTTCTTTGCTTTCTTGACGGGTTCGCAATCCTTGATTTCAGCGACTCTGAGTTCAACCTTTGCGAAATCTTCAATGCCGATCTGTGCAAGACCTACAATTTCAGGTCTCTCTTCTTTCTTTTCAGCTTCTTCCTGAGCCTTTCTCTTAGCTTCGATTTTTTCAAACATTTCGTTTGCATCGATTCTGCCGAAGAGAGGTGTAGCTGTGCCTACCTTTGTGCCGACCTTAAGACCACCAAAGCATTCAAGGCTCTCATATGATGTTACATCAGTATTGATCTGCTCGAAAATCTTCTGTGCAGTTTCAGGCATAAAGGGTGAGAGGAGCACTGCTGTGAATCTGATGCCTTCAAGAAGGTTGTAAAGAACTGTGCCGAGTCTTGCCTTCTTTTCTTCATCTTTAGCGAGAGCCCAGGGCATTGTTTCGTCGATATACTTGTTGCAACGCTTTGCGAGTGCAAAGATAGCTTCAAGCGTGTCGCTTACACGGTACTCACTGAAGAGCTTGTCAACCTTAGCAACTGTATCAACAGCAAGTGTCTTAAGCTCGTTGTCAATGTCTTCTGTTACATCAGCGGACATAATCTCACCGCCGAAGTACTTGTTTGTCATAGCAACTGTACGGTTAACGAGGTTGCCGAGTGTGTTAGCAAGGTCAGAGTTGTATCTCTCGATGATTGTTTCGTAAGTTATTGAACCATCAGAAGTGTAAGGCATCTCTGAAAGGAGATAGTATCTTACTGCATCAACGCCGAAGAGTTCAACAAGGTCGTCGGCATAGATAACGTTACCTCTTGATTTTGACATCTTGTCAGCACCGAAGAGAAGCCACGGGTGACCGAATACCTGCTTGGGAAGCGGCTCGCCGAGTGCCATAAGCATGATAGGCCAGTAGATTGTGTGGAATCTTACGATGTCCTTACCGATAATGTGAACATCAGCAGGCCAGTATTTTTTATACATATCGCTTGATCCGTCAGGATCGTAACCGATACCTGTGATATAGTTTGTGAGGGCATCAATCCAAACGTATACAACGTGGTTAGGATCAAAGTCAACAGGGATACCCCACTTGAACGATGTACGTGATACGCAGAGATCCTGAAGACCGGGCTTGATGAAGTTATTAAGCATCTCCTTCTTTCGGCTTTCGGGATAAATGAAGTTTTCGTTACTCTCAATATAATCTTCAAGCTGCTTCTGATATTTTGAAAGCTTGAGGAAGTATGCTTCTTCTCTTGCAGGCTTTACATCACGTCCGCAGTCAGGGCATTTGCCGTCAACGAGCTGAGATTCAGTCCAGAAAGACTCACAGGGAGTACAGTACATTCCTTCGTACTCACTCTTGTAAATGTCGCCCTGCTCATAGAGCTTCTTGAAAATCTTCTGAACAACCTTTTCGTGATAGTCGTCAGTTGTTCTGATGAACTTATCATATGTTGTGTTAAGAAGGTCGCAGATATCCTTGATTTCACCTGCTACCTTGTCAACGTGCTCCTTGGGTGTGATGCCTGCATCTTTTGCGATTTCTTCGATTTTCTGACCGTGTTCGTCAGTACCTGTCTGGAAGAAAACATCGTAACCCTGCATACGCTTGTAGCGTGCAAGAGCATCGGTCATAACGATTTCGTATGAGTTACCGATATGCGGTTTACGTGAAGTATACGCAATCGCTGTGGTTATATAGTATTTTCCTTTATTCATGGAAATCCCTCCTGAGTTTACATATAGATTTATTATACCATTTCCTGTAAAATTATCAAGTATAAAAATATATTTCGTTTGCTGTGTTTTGATATAACGGCAGTCTTTTTTCTTGAATAATAAAAATATATATGTTACAATTTATAAGATATAGCCGAAGGGTGGTTTTTGAATGTCATCAGTTAATATCAGCGTAATCTTACCAGCAGTTTCTTCAGACGAAAAATTCAACAGATTCTGCAGTTCTCTTTTTTCAGGTAACCTCAGCACAGAGCTTTTGATCTGTGATAATTCAGGACATTTGAAAGTAAATAACGATTTTTCAGAATTTATCTCAATCGTTTCATCAGAAAATAAAACAGAGGCATTGAATGCAGCACTCAATGCCGTGAAAGGTAAATTTGTAATTATTGCCGACGACAGCGTTATTTTAGCTCCCGAAGCATTGGAAAAGCTTATTGTTGCTTCTGCGGGCAAATCAGCTGTCTGTAATGTAGGTGTTATTGCCGACGGAGAGTGTCATAAGGCTTTTATTGAAAACTTCCGAAGTGAAGATGCTGCGTCAAAGCCGATATATTTCAATCACATTCTCTCAGCGGATGTAATCAGAAATAACCAATTGCTTTTCTGTGGTGCCGATGAGCTTTCTTTAATGCTTTTTCTTGCTGACTACTACCGTTATGATGAATTTACTGCTGTTAACGAAGTTCTGATGTACACCGATGAGAACAAAGTGTATAGCTTTACTGAATCAATTGTTTACATTCCGGAGTATGCCAATGTATTCAAGCTCACGGGAAATACCACTGCTACAGTCTTCTTCCTGAGTGCAGTGTTGTCAGCACTTCTTCCTTCGATGAATGAACCGTTATTTGCTGTTCTTAAAAAAGTTATAAATGAATTCAGCGATGATAAGCTTCTGCTTGCCTGGGCAAAATCTGCCTACGGTATTGACACAGAAATGCTTTGCGATGAAAACTCTTCCTATGCTGATTTCAGATTTAACGGTTCAAAGATTTATTACAGAGAAGTGAATTTACCGATAGTTCCCGATGCTGTTGTCAGAAATTTTTATTCGGGCAAGTACGGTGTTGATATGCTCAAAAAGTGTATCGGCGCCTGGCTTCATTATAAATTTTACTGCCGCAAAGACGGTTTCCTCAAAAAGCTCGGTTGTAAACTGAGCCGAAAGCTTCTCGGAGGTGACTTCATTGGATGATTTCAAGTATCTTGTAAGCGTTGTCATCCCTGTTTATAATGTGGAGAAGTATATTGATCTGTGTATTCAGTCTTTGCTTAAGCAGACTCTTTCTTTTGAAAAAATGCAGGTTCTGCTTATTAATGACGGATCGACCGATTCGAGTGAAGAGCTTTGCAGGGTGTATGCTGAAAAATATGATAATGTGTTTCTTTATACAAAGGTTAATGAAGGTGCTTCACAGGCAAGGAATTTTGCTTTGGACAGGGCAGAGGGTAAGTATATTTTTTACCTTGATTCCGATGATACCGTAAAGCCTGAGACAATCGGATCAGTGTGTAGCTTTTTTGATTCCGTATACGATCAGGTTGACCTTGTTACATATAAAATAATTCAGTATTATAACGGGAAACCGACGATTGTGCACTACCGCTATATGACTCTTCTTAAAACAGGTGTATATGACCTCAATGACCCAAAAAACAGGTTTATAACGCAGACACATATGAATGTCTGTGTCAAAAACTTAAGAGAAAATAACGTTAAATTCGATACCATCAAGCACGAGGATGAAAAATACTGCTGTGAAATTCTTCGCAGAAAAATGAAGATCGGTTTCTGCGATAAGGGTGAATATGTTTATAACAGAAGCAATGTAAACAGTGTCGTTTCAACTCAGTTTTCACCCGAGCATATTTTCGAAACCTCGATGAAGCTTTATGAGGATTTGTTCGATTCTTTCCCGGGAAAAGTGCCTGCATATTTTCAGGGTATAGTCTTCAACGATTTCCGTTGGAAGCTTATGGACGGCAAGTTTTTCCCTGATCATCTTGACGGTGACGATTGGATCAAGGCAAACAAAAGAATAGATTCTCTTCTTTCGAGAATGGATGCTGACACAATTATTCTGCATCCGTCAGTCAGCATTGAGCATATGCATTATTGGCTTAAACGCCGTGGAGGCTGTACTGTTTTTAACAATCCTGACAGTATTTCGGTCTGTTGCGAAGGTAAAATGATATTTCAGGTAAAGAATCTTAAAGCAACAAAAAAGGTTAAAGATGACGTTACGGAGTTTTCAATCAAATCTCCGGTATTCTTCCACCTGAAAAAGAAGAATATTGTTATCAGACGAAACGGTGAACCGATAAATTTCAGCTTTGTCGATTCGCATACAGATAAGGATCACCTTGAACCGAAGATGCAATATCCTCAGTTTACTATCAGTACAGAAGAAGCTCAGAATGCTGAGTTAACTATTGAGATAAATTCAATTTCGTACAAATTATAAAATGGAAGTGTAACGATGGAAAAGACAGCACCGATTATCGAAATGGAACTTTATATTGTAAGACACGGTCAGTCCTGTGGAAATATCAAGGGCGGATATGGTGTTCCCGAGGACGAGCTGACACGTGACCAATTGGTTAATCCTCCTTTGACAGAGCTTGGCAGACACCAGGCAGAAATGCTCGGTGAGTACTACAAGGATGTAAAATTCGATGCAGTTTTTGCAAGTCCGTTACGTCGGGCAACAATGACTGCTTACCTTGCCGTTATGCAGAATGAGTGCTCCGAAAAGCGAGTTTTCACAATGCCGTGGCTTATTGAATGTGGTATAGGTGATGATTATTCTGCGGTTACCTTTGACGAGCTTAATGCTGAGTTTGGTGGCAGAATTCTTGCTCCTGAAGGAATTGACGTCAGCGGAAATCTTGTAAACGGTGACGGACAGAATCAGGAGTCTCACCGCAGAAGGGCTGAAAATGTAATAGCATATCTGAAAGAGCATTATCACAACGGTGAAAAGGTCATGTGTGTTGCTCACGGAGGATTTAATACAGATATTTTTCTGCATGCTGTAAAGGCACAGGATACACGCCTTTTTGATCCTGCTTTTTCAAATACAGGTGTCACCAAAATCATAATTTATAAAGAAAACACAGGTCCCTACGGTTATGATATTGAGCTTTGCTACCTCAACAGCACAGCTCATTTGGCAAAAGAAAATGCTCGGACAAGGTCGGCGTAAATTAGGGATTTGATAGCCTTAAATCAGTTATTTTGGCAAATGACTTCGTTAAAACTCTCAAAATACGGCAGTATTTCATCGAGTTTATGCCTTATCCTTCATCCAAAATAATAGGATTTAAGGTGCAAAGCAGTTTAAA
>JAXJUJ010000220.1:0-1531 GCA_036309125.1 Acutalibacteraceae bacterium
TGACAAGACTCCGCGTTACGGTTAAAAATCCTGACCTTGTTGCTGACGCTGACAAATGGAAGGCAGAAGGAGCACTCGGGCTCGTTAAAAAGGAAAAGGGAATTCAGGCAATATACGGTCCTAAGGCAGACGTGCTCAAATCCGATATAAATGATATTCTGTAAGGTGGATTATGAAATTACTTACTCTTAATACCCATAGTCTTGTGGAGGATAATTACAGCGCAAAGCTTAACGCTTTTGTTTCGGCAATCGCAGAGCAAAGACCTGATATAATTGCATTGCAGGAGGTTAATCAGACTATCGCCGAAACACAGGTTGATGTAATTTCAGAAGGTTATGTTCCATGCGTTGAAAACATTGTAATCCGTAAGGATAATCACGTTTACAAAGCAGCAGAGCTGCTTGAAGGTGCAGGGGTTAAATATTACTGGACATGGCTGCCGCTGAAAAAGGGTTACAACAAGTATGATGAAGGAATTGCCCTTATGAGCCGAAGCCGAATTATTGAAACCGATGTTGTAAGAATAAGCGAAACAGATGATTATAACAATTGGAAAACAAGAAAAATAATCGGCATCCGTACCGAAGCCGCACCTGACGAATGGTTTTTCAGCGTTCATTACGGTTGGTGGGACGACCTTGATGAGCCTTTTCAGAATCAGTGGCAGAAAACAGTTGAGTATATGAAAAAATACAGCCGTGTATGGCTTATGGGTGATTTCAACAGTCCTGCCGAAGTTCGTAACGAAGGCTATGATATAATAAACAGCGGCGGTTGGTATGACAGCTATACTCGTGCAAAGACAAGGGATAATGGTATTACTGTCGGAAAGGTAATAGACGGCTGGCGTGATAAAGTCAGCGGCACTGACGGTATGCGTATTGACCAGATATGGTGCAGTCAAAAAGCTGAAATTGCATCATCGGAAGTAATTTTCAACGGTGCAAACAAACCCGTTGTGTCTGACCATTATGGTGTTGTCGCTGAATACGAAAGGAGTGAGGTGTGATGAAAAGAAGTGCAGGAATACTGCTTCCCATTTCATCTCTGACATCGAAATACGGCATTGGCTGTTTTGATGAAAAAGCTTATGAATTTGTTGATTACCTTAAAGAGGCAGGTCAAAGCTACTGGCAGATACTTCCGCTTGGCCCGACAAGCTACGGTGATTCGCCATATCAGAGTTTTTCAACCTTTGCTGGCAATCCGTATTATATTGACCTGAACGAGCTTGTTCTGAACGGACTTCTTACAAAGGAAGAGTGCGAACAGGTCGGGTTCAAGGATAATGATGATATTGATTACGGTCTGCTTTACAGTAAAAGATATGCATTGCTGAAAAAAGCTTTTGAGCGCAGTGGAATAACTATTGACACTGATTTTATAAGGTTCTGCGATGAAAACAAGTGGCTTGACGAGTATGCGCTGTTTATGGCACTCAAAGATTATTTCGGCGGAGTATCATGGGATAAATGGGAAAAAAATCTCAGACTCCGAAAAGACTTTACTCTTAACGAATATCGCAGCA
>JAXJUJ010000221.1:0-2375 GCA_036309125.1 Acutalibacteraceae bacterium
CATACAGCGACGGTGGACTTTACTACTACATGGACCAGGAGACTTATGAGCTCGAGCCCATCAACGAGTCTGACCTTTCAGACAACTTCAAGTTCGTTAAGGACGGTATGGTTTGTAAGGTTCTTTCTTACAAGGGTAAGGTTTTCGGTGTTGAACCGCCGACATTCGTAGATCTTCAGGTTATCAAGACAGACCCCGGTTTCAAGGGCGACACAGCTACAAACACAACTAAGCCGGCTACTCTTGAGACAGGTGCAGAGGTTAAGGTTCCCCTCTTCATCGACGAAGGCGAAATGGTTCAGATCGATACTCGTACAGGCGAATATCTCGGCAGAGCATAAGCCTTATTTCAATCTTTTTGAAAGGATGATTTTACAATGATGACAGTTACAGAAAAGGCTGCATATATCAAAGGCCTTGTAGATATGGCTCACTTTGAGACAGAAAACGATGAGGTTAAGCTCATCAAGGCAATGGCAGACGTTATTGAAGAGATGGCTCTCTCAATCGCAGACCTTGAAGACGAAGTTGCAATGCTCGAAGAGCTTGTAGATGAGATCGATGAGGATCTCGGCGACGTTGAAGAATATCTTCTTGACGAAGATGATTGTGATTGCGACTGCGACTGCTGTGATGACGATTGTGACTGCTGTTGCGGTGATGATTATGTTGAGGTTGAGTGTCCCGCTTGCGGCGAGATCATCTGCCTTGACGACAGCATCCTTGATGAGGATTCAATCCAGTGCCCCGCTTGTGGCGAAACACTTGAGTTTGAGTTCGATTGCGACTGCGATTGCGACGAAGACTAATCTTACAAAAATGGGGGTAACCGTCAGGTTACCCCTTATCTATTGGTGATAATATGAATCTCGAAGAAAAAATCGTTAAGAAAAATTATATTTACGAGGGTAGAATTATCAACGTACGACGTGACGATGCAGAACTGCCCAACGGCAAACCCTGCATCCGTGAGGTTGTTGAACATCCGGGCGGAGTTTGTGTCGCTGCGCTGACAGACGATGATGAGCTTATTTTTGTCCGTCAGTTCAGATACCCCTACCTCGAAGTCATCGCTGAGCTGCCTGCAGGCAAGCTCGAAAAAGGCGAAGACCCGTTTGAAAGCGGTAAGCGTGAGCTTGAGGAGGAGACAGGATGTGTTGCCTCAACTTACAGAGACCTCGGAAAGTTTTATCCCACACCCGGTTACTGTGGCGAAATCATTCATCTCTACGCTGCTAAAGACCTCACTTTTACCAAGCAGAATCTTGACGCTGATGAATTTCTCAATGTTGAAAAAATCCCGCTCGACAAAGCTGTAGAAATGGTTCTCAATAATGAATTGCGTGACGGCAAAACACAGGCAGCGGTGCTCAAGGTGAAAATGCTTCGCGATAAGGGGTTGTGGTAATGGCAGAAATTATACTCGCTTCCGCCTCACCCAGAAGAAAAGAGCTTCTTGCCACCGCAGGAATAGAATTTACGGTAAAGGTTGCAGATGTCGAAGAAAAAATAGATGACGGACTCACACCTGCTGAGGTTGTCAGGTCACTCGCTCTTCAGAAGGCACAGGCCGTAGCTGACAAAAACCCCGAAGCCATTGTCATCGGTGCAGACACAATAGTCGTGCTTGACGATGTGATTCTGGGAAAACCGCAGTCCGAAGAAAATGCCGTAGAAATGCTGACATCACTTTCAGGCAGAAGTCATACGGTTTATACGGGCGTTGCTCTGATCAAGGGTGACAAGGTCAGAAACTTCTGCGAAGCGACTCAGGTTGAATTCTACGATCTTACTAAAGAGGATATCGATGCCTATGTCGCTACGAAAGACTGTATGGACAAAGCAGGTGCATATGGTATTCAGACTAACGGCTGTGTCCTTATCAGGAAGATTGACGGAGACTACTTTAACGTCGTCGGTCTGCCCGTATCAAAAGTTTACAGAGAATTGAGGGATTTCTGATGTTTGAAACATTAAAAACTCTTGCTATAGGAGTCGAATCACATATAACAACAGAAGAAGCAGAAGCAGCTGCGCGTCTGGCACAGGAAAGCAAGGAAAAGACCTTCTGGATCATTATGCTTGCAATTTTCCTCGTAGCTGAATTGTTTTTTGCTGTTATTTTCCCTAAATATCTGAAAAAGTATAAAGAAAATCAGGCTCAGAAAGCTGAAAATAAAGCAAGAAGAAAAGCTATTCAATCAAAAAGAAAAAAAGAGTATTGAGGTTTCTCAATGAGATAGTCAATACTTTGTAGACACAAAAAAAGAATAAAGTTAAGCTGCCAGTTCAATACGATATTGGACTGGTGGTTTTTTGTTTAGTTTTCGTAAAGGCTTGATGTAATTAAAGTAATGTACGGTTTCTGCAACAAC
>JAXJUJ010000222.1:0-2975 GCA_036309125.1 Acutalibacteraceae bacterium
CAACAACACGAGGAACTACAATGTATCCACCGTGTTTTGTGGTAGCAGCAGCCAGTAGTTCTTCTGCCGTAAACTCATCTTCTACCACATCGTCACGCAGAACGTTTTTCATGGGAACAATGTGTGCTGTTGCATCTACTCCTGTTGTAGGAGCGGTACTGAGCTTATCTGCAAACGCTATGATACGTTCCATTTCTTCCTGAAGTCCGCTCATTTCTTCAGCAGAAAATTCGAGACGAGCAAGGTTAGCAACCGCTTCAACATCAGTGCTGTACTTCTTTGTGTTTTTCGTAGTTTTGTTGCCCACGCTAACCCCAAGCGGATTATCGAGGCCGAGTACATGAAGCTGTTCAGCATCTACAGGTTGAGGTGCTTCTGTCATAGGACAAGATGCATCCTTTACCTTCGGGAAAGCGATAACATCACGGATTGAATCTGCACCTACCATTAGCATTACAAAACGATCAAGACCAAAAGCGAATCCACCGTGAGGCGGCGTACCATAGCGGAAGGCATTGACCATAAAACCGAAACGTTCTTCAATTTCCTCGTCGCTAAATCCTAAAGCCTCAAACATTACCTTCTGGATATCTTGTCTATGAATTCTTATGGAGCCCGAACCAAGCTCTATACCATTTAATACCACATCATACGCCTGTGCACGTACCTTACCCGGATCGGTCAGAAGATACTGCACGTCCTCGGGATACGGCATTGTAAAGGGATGGTGAGTGGATATCCATCGTTTTTCTTCTTCGGAATATTCAAACTGCGGAAAATCGGTAACAAAAAGGAAGGCATACTTGCTCTTATCCCGAAGTCCAAGCATATCAGCAACATCCAAACGGAGATTACCAAGTGTTTTGCGAACAGTATCTAATTTATCTGCACAGAAGAATACGAAATCGCCGGGAGCAGCATCCATTCGTGACAGGATTTTTTTCATTTCCTCTTCATCAAAATATTTGGTAAGAATGGAATATATCTCACCGTCAGGACGGTAGGCGATCCAAGCCATACCTTTTGCTCCGTATGAAATAGCATTCTTGGTAAGAGTTTCAATTTCCGTTCTTGAAAACCCGGCACAGCCTTTGGCGTTGATTGCACGTACAATTCCGCCATTGTCGCACACCTTCCTGAAAACCGTAAAGGAGCAACTGCTTGCAATATCTGTAAGGTCAACAATCGGTAAATCAAAGCGAATATCCGGTTTATCAGAACCGTATTTATCCATAGCTTCGGTCCAGGTAATACGGGGAAAATCATATCCGATTTCTTCACCTTTGCAGCATTTGAATATGTGCTTAAACAGGTTTTCGAGGTGTTCCCAGATATCCTCTTGCTCCACAAATGACATTTCCATATCTACCTGTGTAAATTCAGGCTGACGGTCTGCACGCAGATCTTCATCTCGGAAACACCGTGCAACCTGATAATACTTATCAATACCGCCAACCATCAAAAGTTGTTTGTATATTTGCGGTGATTGCGGCAACGCATAAAAACTGCCTTGATGAACACGTGACGGAACAAGATAATCCCGAGCTCCCTCCGGAGTAGATTTGCACAGGATAGGTGTTTCAACATAGATAAAGCCCTTACTGTCAAGATAATCCTGTGTTGCTTTTTGAATAAGATGACGCATGCGCAGATTTTCAACCATCCCGCTACGCCGTATATCGAGATATCTGTATCTGAGGCGAAGATCCTCACGAACATTATCGCCGTCGTCAATAGAGTACGGCAATCTTTCTGCCATTGATAACAGCTCGATTTTTTCTGTTGCAAGTTCTACAGTACCGGTTTCTATTTTATGGTTGACGGTGTCGAGGGATCTTTTTCTGATTTTTCCCTTTACACAAATAACTGATTGCATTCGCAATCTTTCGGTTAAGTTAAATTCTTCTGCACTTACTTTTGCCGCATCAATAACGACCTGCAAAACGCCTTCGCGGTCACGAAGGTCTAAGAATATAACACCGCCCATATCGCGTTTTGTGATTACCCAGCCCGAGCATATCTGTTCTGTACCAATATGACACGGGCGGATAAGTCCACAATATTCTGTTCTTTTCATTTGGCATTTCCTCCTGCTTTTGAGAATTAAAAATTCTGTGTTTCTCTTCAATCGTTATGGGTGTCTAAAAACGGCAAAAAGGTAGCACCGCTTTTTGCATTACCCGTAACGATATAAAACATCTGATTAAAGATGTTTCAGCATCCTACAGGGCGATTGCTGTACTCGCGGTGCCACCTGTATTTGTTCTCATTTTCCGAATCTCAAGCAAGACTCTGTCAACTGACGTGTGACGCTACGGCGCACCTACTAAGATTTCTCTTTTCAGATTGCAGCTCGAAAAGTGTTATTCGTGCAGGCTCGCCATACGGCTTCCACCGTCCCGTACTCGCTATGGGCGAGTGATCTGCATTACTTCTCTTTTCTCTAACGCTTTTGAGATATTCAGTTTTAGCCTTAGTCCCAGGTTGTCGTATTTTGAGCATATTCCGTTTTGCTCTTGTCCTCTCCGGAAAGGAAAGCCTTTTCGTAAAGAGGATCCGGCTTTTCAGTTTTAAGCAAAACATCCGGAGTTTGCTCCTTGAAATCTACTTGGGGGACGAATCCTACATCTTTCTTATTCATAAGTAAACTCCTTTCGAGAATAAATTATTCAACATCCTGAAGAGCATCATATCCTTCTTCGCCGGTACGAACCTTTACAACATTTTCAACATCGTAAACGAAGATCTTACCGTCGCCGATATGTCCGGTATACAGAACCTTTTTCGCAGTTTCAATGACACTGCGGACAGGTACTTTGCTTACTACGATATCTACCTGAATTTTAGGGAGCAGGTTTGCTTCAACCTGAACACCTCGGTAATACTCGGGCTTGCCTTTCTGTACGCCACATCCAAGAACGTGGGAAACGGTCATGCCGGTAATACCGATATCCACCATCGCAGCTTTCAGCGCC
>JAXJUJ010000223.1:0-21303 GCA_036309125.1 Acutalibacteraceae bacterium
ACCAACTTCTGAACATTCGCCTTCAAAGTTTGCACGAAGGTCCATAATGATATCTTCTGAAACACCCTGAGCTACGCCTACAACGTGCTCTGCTGCCCATGAAAGATTGTTTTCTTCCTGCTTGTTGAACTTCTCTGCCGGAACTTTACACTGCGGGCAGAATTCAGGTGCTGAATCTCCCTCGTGAACATAACCGCATACGCTGCATACCCATTTTGCCATAATAAATTACCTCCAAAATAAATTTAAATAATTTGATTTTTTATATTCAATGCAGACATCCGTTACATACACCGATAAATGTTATTGTATGTGATGTAATCTGACCGTCCACAAAGTTTACTGCTTTTTGCTCGATATCCTCGAGTAAGGGGTAGGTGACATCGTAAAGTCGCTTACACTCTTTACAGAGCATATGATAATGATTTTTTGCATTGCCGTCAAAGTGATCAGCGCCGCCGACTGAAAGCTTCTGGATTGTACCGTCTTCAGAAAGCATATTCAGATTTCGGTAAACAGTTCCGAGACTTAAGTTCGGCATTTTTAACTTGAGTGCCAGGTAAATCTCTTCCGCTGTAGGATGATCATATCTCTGACACAACTCATCAATAATTGCATCGCGCTGTTTACTGTGTTTCGTTACTGCCATTTTTATGACCTCCTTCTGCTCTCAAGTCATCAATAATGATAATTGTTACTGTTATTATAATTGATTTTCAGAAAATGTCAATACCTTTTTTAAAAAATTTTTGACTTTTTTTATTTTCTGGGTTAATATGTACCGGTAACCTTTATTTTACATTAAAAAGGATGAGAAAAATGAAGAAATTAATTATCTGCATTTCTATATTAACTGTGATTGTTTCGCTCTTTGTGTCCTGCGAAGATGAAAACAATGAAGAACAGACGACGACAACCACAACGACAGCAGTTTCTGAAATCAGCTACATCAGTGATGACTATTCGACGACGAAACCGTCATACACTGCAGGTGCGGTTGCGACGAGTGAAAGATTCGGCAACGATGACAAGGCATACGTAATCGCTTATTATGATGAAAACGGATTCCATACAAAAGAGGAAGTGTATGAAAACGGAAAAATGATGTATTATTACACTTCTGCGGGTAATGACGATATGGGTAATATGACCCAGGTTAAGTATTACACTCCGGGTGGAAAATTTGTCGCTGCTTATGATAACGGATTTTTCTTTGATGCAAACGGAAACAAAATCAGCGAAACAACATTTGAAGCTTTGCTTGGAATTTAATAATGCTAAAGGCTGTGTACGAAGATTGTACACAGCCTTTAGTAGTTGATAATATATAATATTGAAAACAAAAGAGATCTAGTATCTATTTGGAATATCGGTTTGTTCTAAAATGTAATCAATACTAACGTTATGGATTCTCGATAATTTAATCAATATTTCAGTTGGTATATCCAAATCGCCTCGTTCATAGTTGCTGTATACACGTTGGCTACATAAAAGTATAGAAGCTATTTGTTTTTGGGTCATATCTCTATCTTCACGTAGTTCTCTTATTCGTCTATACATAATTCATCACCGAAAAAATTATATTATAGCGGAATTTTCGCTATTGACTTTTAGCGGAAAATCCGCTAAAATACTGAACATACTATAATTGTCTAGGTGATATATAGTATTTGTAATCAGTTGAAAACTAACTATTCTAGTTTTATTAAATTTTATCAAGATAGGTGGTGAAAAAATGAAGAAGGTGTCTACAGCTGAAATGCGTAAAGTTAACGGTGCTGGTCCCGTTTGGTTTGCGGTCAAATTATTTTGGAAGATAATTACATATTGTCCTCCTGTATATTAATTTAATATTGATTGTTTTATTAGTATTTTTTATAGTTGAGAAGTAAACAGAAATTAGGCAACCAAGGAATAGTCTTGGTTACCTAATTTCGATGTTAATAGGTAATAATATGAAACTGATTAATCAACATGATGCTAAAGACTGTGGAGTAGCTTGCTTAGCGATGATAGCAGATCATTATGGTATGAAATTTCCGTTGTCTAAATTGCGTGAGTTAACAAAAACGGATTTGAATGGTACAAATCTTTATGGTATGGTTGATGGTGCAGAAAAAATAGGATTGATTTCAAATGCTTTGAAGGGTTCATCAGAGGATTTGTTGAGTGGCATTAAGGAAAATGAAGTTAGATTTCCTTTTACTGCACATATGATTTGTAATGAAGTGTCATTTCACTATGTTGTTGTTTACAATTCAAATGATAAAGGTTTCTATCTCGCAGACCCGGATAGAGGAAAAGTTTTTGTTAACTATGAAAAGTTTTTTGAGATGTGGACAGGATATATAGTTACCTATTCAATCAATGATCGTTCAAAAAATACAAATTATAAAAGGGGAAGTTTTAAAAAATATTTTTCTCTTCTTAAGGGACAATATAAGAAAATTATTAGTACTATTATAGTCTCGTTTGTTATAGCAGGAATAGGTATTGGTGGATCATTTGTTTTTCAGATTATAGTTGATAATTATCTTAATTTTAGTAATATTGGTGATACAAACCTGAGAGATATTTCTTTAGTTTTTATTTTATTAATTTTTCTATATGTACTTCAAACCATATTACAGATAATACGTGGAAGATTGATAATCACATTTTCTAAGAAAATTGATATAGATATGAGTTTATCTTACTATAATCATATAGTTGATTTGCCAATTTCTACAGTAACACTAAGACAAACAGGTGAGTATTTATCACGATTTTCAGATATAAGTTCTATTAGAAATGCTATTTCTGAAGCAACAATAACGTTGTGTCTGGATTCAATTATGGTTTTAGCTTGTGGATTTATTTTGTTTTTTAAAAGTAAGATAATGTTTGCAGTTGCATTGGTAATGGTATTGTTGTATTTGGTTATGGTGATTCTATATAGAAAACCAATAAAAAGTGTTAATCAACTTGTTATGGAGAAAAATGCGATTGTTCAGTCTTATTTAAAAGAATCTATAGACGGAATTGCTACTGTAAAATCTATAAATGCTGAAAATGCAGTGAAAGGGAAAAGTAGACAAAAAATACTTGAGTTTATGGATGCGATTGTCCATAAAAGTATGATTGGTGTTTTTCAAAATTCATTAGCTGCCGCAATAGAACTTATTGGTACAGTAGTTATTCTATGGATTGGATTTGCTTTAGTTATTGATGGTGTTGTTTCAATGGGGTCATTGTTGACTTTTTATGCGTTGCTATCGTATTTTACACAGCCAATTAAGAATTTAATTGAATTACAACCGACGATTCAAACGGCAATAGTCGCTGCAGATAGATTGAACGATATATTGGATGCGAAGTTAGAGGATAAATTGGAAAAAACCGAAGATATTGGATTTAATAGTGTTGTACTTAAAAACGTAGATTTTAGATATGGCAACAATGAATTGACACTCAAAAAGATTAACATGAAAATCAACAAAGGTGATAAGGTTGCGATAGTAGGTGAAAGTGGTAGTGGAAAGACTACATTAGTAAAGCTAATTATGAAGTTTTTGGAATCAGAGAGTGGCGATCTGCTTATTGATGGGCGTAATATAAATAGAATTGACAGTAGGGTAATAAGGGAAAATATTGCATATGTAGATCAAAACACTTTTATGTTTTCGGATACAATTAAAAATAATCTGAAAATGGGAAATGAAAAAGTAACTGATAAAGAAATGGAACAAATTTGCAGGCTGTGTTTATTGGATGACTTTATAAAAACATTGCCATTGGGATATGATACTCCGTTGGAGGAGAATGGTATGAATATTTCGGGTGGTCAAAGACAAAGGCTCTCAATAGCACGTGCTTTGCTGAGAAAACCTAAAATTTTGATTTTTGATGAAGCTACAAGTAATCTTGATACAATCACAGAATTAGGAATTAAGCAAACTATATTAAATATGGATAATGAAATCACTTGTTTAATAATTGCTCATAGGCTTTCTACTATAAAAGATTGTGATAGTATTTTTGTAATGCGTAATGGAGAAATTGTTGAAAGTGGAACACATGAAGAACTGATTAAAAAATGTGGATACTATAGTGATTTAATAAATGCGCAGTTATAGCACGTTGATTTAATGATTATAAATATCAAAAAGCGGTAAAGACAATTAATTATTGTTTTACCGCTTAATTTGTTGTGATTTGTGTAAAAAATTAAACCCGATAAAAACTCGAGGTTAATGAACAGGTAGTGATACAGTAAGAACAGCGAGCATTATGGAAAACTAGATGCTTTTGATCCAAATTCAAAAATATAGTAGAAATTTACAATCTGAAAGTTTTTGACAAGTTCGCTGGTGGCGAGGGCGTATAATGATACAATATAATTCGGTGTACATTTAGAAATTAAGCCTGAAATAGCCCTATTCTATGGTCAAAGCAAACCACCGGTTCAACCGGTGGTTTTGATTAATTGATTTTATTTACTTTGCCTTTGACGATGTGAAATTTGTTTCTTGTTGCAAGGTTAAGAAGTGGTCCGTCGGATTTGAGATTGTCCGTATAGACATCTCTTACGGTGTATTCTGCCGCATCTCTTTTCATACGAGCGATTTTTTCTTCATCCTTACAGTTACGGCCGATTGCTTTACCTGTCTTAGGGTCAAATTCAGTTGCAACAATCAGGTCAACTCCGAGCTTGTCACAGATAGGCTTGATCTGAAAAACAGGGGAGGCAGAGCAGACGATCGTTTTGACACTCTTATCTCTGTTTAAGAAATACGGGTTGATTTTGTGCTCATATTTCTCCCAGAAAAGCTTTGTTTCTTCTTCTACATTGACCGATGTCAGGGGAGAATAAAATGCCTCCTTGAATTTTTCTGTCGGTATTTTTCCGAGAGTAAATCCGATAAGTGTTATCAGGTGCTTCGGAATGTTAAGTAGAAAACGGGGATGTCTTTTCAATTCGAAAAGATAAAAATATGTTCCTGATTCGCCGTTGAATATTGTTTTGTCAAAATCGTAAACGTCAGCAATCATTAAATTTCAACATCCTTTTTGCCGTCAAGGGTTACGTTGACAGTCTTGTCACCGTAGACGATTTCATAGTCGCCCTTACCATCAAGGGTAAGCTTTGTGAGCTTGTTGTCTGCCCAGTCGATATCAACCTTTACGCCGCCCTTTGCTGTAAGACCGTGGATGTGACCGTCAGCCCATTTGTCAGGAAGTGCGGGAAGGATGAGAATTCTGTTTTCGTAAGACTGCATAAGTGCCTGAGCGATACCGCTTGTTGCACCGAAGTTACCGTCAATCTGGAAAGGCGGATGAGCGTCGAACATATTCGGGAATGTGCCACCTCTGCCGCGCGGATATCTCGGGTTGATGTATCTCAGCTGATTGTCAATGAGCTTGATAACCTTATCCTTATCGCGAAGTCTTGCCCAGAAGTTGATCTTCCAGCCAAGGCTCCAGCCTGTACCGTTGTCGCCACGAAGCTCAAGTGTTCTTCTTGCAGCCTGAGCGAGTTCAGGAGTTTTATCAACCGTGATAAGATCTGCAGGGAAGAGAGAGTAGAGATGTGACACGTGACGATGGTACTGGTCAAATCCGATTTCATCCTTATACCATTCGAGAAGCTGACCCTTTGAGCCTGTTCTGAACGGGAGGAGCTTTTCGAATTTCTCCTTGATTTCAGAAATCACTTCACTGTCAGTACCGAGGATATCAGCAGCCTTGAGTGTATTCTGGAAAAGGTCACGGATGATACCCATTGTCATATATGTAGTTTCGCTGACTGAACAATCCTCACGTCCGATTTTATATTCGTTTTCAGGTGAGGTAGCGGGAGCGAAAATGAGATAACCGTCCTTGTCTTCAATGAGAAGATCGAGGCAGAATCTTGCAGCTGATTCCATAATCGGCAATGCAGTTTCCTTGAGGAAAGCCTTGTCGAGAGTGTATTCATACTGCTCATAGAGGTGACGGCAGAACCATGCACCTGCCATCGGCCAGAATGACCATACTGGATTGCCCTTTGAAGGAGTGGGGATTCTCCAGAGGTCTACGTTGTGGTGAACGCAGAAGCCGTTTGCGTTGTAGTAATTTTTCGCAACCTCCTGACCTGAAACCGAAAGCTCCTTGATGAAGTCGATGAGAGGAGCGTTAAGCTCAGGAAGTGAGCAGGTCATTGTCGGCCAGTAGTTCATTTCAGTGTTGATGTTCGTTGTGTAGTTAGAACGCCACGGAGAACACATTCTGAAGGTCCAGATACCCTGAAGAGTCATAGCCTGAGAGCCTTCTCTTGAACCTGCGATTGTAAGATAACGTCCGTAGTTGAAAAGAAGACAGTAAAGGTCATTGTCATTATCCTTGTTATGAAGGAATTCGTGAAGTCTGCGATTTGTGGGAGTGCCGTCCTTTTTGCTGTTACCAAGGTCTATTGATACTCTGTCATAGTACTTCTTGTGGTCAGCGATGTGACGTGCCTTGAGTTCTTCTACGCTCTGTGAAGATGCCTTAGCGATGATTTCGCGGCAGATACCCTCGTAGTCCTTTGTTGATTCGTAAAGGGGCTTGTCCCAACCTTCAAAGTTGTCTGCAGCAGTGAGGAAGATATTTGCATAAGTAGCATCTGAAACATTGAGATACTTCTTTGTTGCTTTTACCTGACCGTCAGTAACGATTCTGAACATACAGCAGAATTCGATGCCTTTTTTCTCGCCCTCAAGATATTCGGGTCCGGGAATGGGATCACGTGAAAAGTCAATATGTGACGGGCATACACCTCTTAAAATGTATGTATCTCCGCTTAACTCAACCTCGTATTTGAGATCACACTTGATCATAGTGTTGAAGTCGAGCTTTTTCTTGCCCTGAGCTGTCATTGAATAAACAAGTACCTTGTCAGGGTTACTGATGAAAGCTTCACGTGTGTAGTCAGTGCTGTTAGCTGTGAATTCAGCTTTGTTAACAGCTGTTGCAATGTCAAGCTCACGTCTGTACTTTTTAGCACACATATGAACGTTTGATGTTATGATAAGCTTGCCGAGCTGAAGATACCATTCGCAGTCGTCGCCTGTGAAGTTTTCTTCAATGTAATCTCTTGATTCGATCATTTTTCCGCTTAAAGCGAGATCACGTGCTTTGACAAAATGCTCGAATTTGTTTTCAACAACATACTTATGTGAATAACCTGACCAGAGAGTGTCGAGGTTAAGGCCGACAGTTTCTTTGTCGCATCCACCGAAAACCATTGCGCCGAGGCTGCCGTTTCCGAGAGGAAGTGCCTCAACCCACTCTTTGGCAGGGTGATTGTACCATAAAACATGTGAACCGAGTCCCATAAAATTACCTCCGTAAATGAATATAATAAGAGTATACATTATCTGTATAATTAAAGTCAATTGTCTGTATTGCAATTTTTTGGATTTTATTATAGAATATATAAGTATTAATATGTAATTGGAATTGGAGAAGTTATGGCAGATAAAGTTTTGATAATAGGGGCAGGTGCGGCAGGTCTTATCGCAGCAGGTACTGCTTCGGCTTACGGTAAGGATGTTACAGTGCTTGAACGCAACGAACGTCCTGCACGAAAAGTAGTTATCACGGGTAAGGGAAGATGCAACGTTACAAACAATTGTAAGGAGCTGGGTGAGCTTATTGCAAATGTGCCCGTAAACGGACGTTTTCTTTACAGTGCATTTTCTAATTTTATGCCCTCTGATACAATTGAGCTTATTGAAGATATGGGTGTGCCGCTTAAATGTGAAAGAGGAAACCGTGTTTTCCCTGTTTCGGACAGGGCACTTGATATCGTAGATGCTCTTGTACGTTACGGCACTGATGACGGTGCGCAGATTGTCAATGCGAGGGCAAAAGAACTTATAATAGAAAACGGTGAGCTTAAAGGTGTCCGTACATTTGACGGTGAGGAGTTTTATGCTGACAGTGTACTCGTTGCGACAGGTGGTATGTCTTATCAGGCAACGGGTTCAACAGGCGACGGGTATGACCTTGCACGTCAGGCAGGACATACCATAGTTGAGCCGAAACCGTCACTTGTTCCGCTTAATGCGCACGAAGGCTTCTGCTCTGAGCTTATGGGACTTTCACTTCGTAATGTAGGAATGAAGGTTATTGACACAAAGAAAAATAATAAGGTTGTTTATGAGGATTTCGGCGAAATGCTCTTCACTCATTTTGGTGTATCAGGTCCGATGGTGCTTTCGGCAAGCTCACACCTTCGTGATATGGAAAAAGGAAGATATATCATTAGTATTGACCTCAAGCCTGCTCTTGACTACGAACAGCTCGATGCAAGAATATTAAGAGATTTTTCAGAAAATACTAATAAAAACTATATCAATTCACTCGGCGCGTTATTGCCAAGAAAGCTGATTCCCGTTGTGGCAAAGCTAAGCTCAATCAAGCCGACTGTCAAGGTCAATCAGATTACACGTGAAGAACGCCGCAGACTTGTTGAGCTTCTCAAGGAATTCAAGGTGACCGTTAAGGGCTTCAGACCGATTGACGAGGCTATCATAACTTCAGGCGGAGTCAGCGTTTCTGAAATCAATCCCAAAACAATGGAATCGAAACTTTTAAAGGGTCTTTATTTCGCAGGTGAGGTTATCGACGTTGATGCGTACACGGGCGGATTTAATCTGCAGATTGCGTTTTCAACGGGTAAGCTCGCAGGTGAGAATATATAAACGGAGGATATTTTATGGCTATCAATATTGCAATTGACGGACCTGCAGGCGCAGGTAAAAGCAGCATCGCAAAGCTCGTTTCAAAGGAGCTTGGTTATATTTACGTAGATACAGGCGCTTTGTACAGAACAGTCGGTCTTTACTCAATACGTAAGGGCATTGACACAAAGGATGCAGAAGCTGTAACTGCAACTCTTAAGGATATTGAGGTAAAGCTTGGCTTTGTTGACGGTGCTCAGCACGTTTTCCTTAACGGAGAAGACGTTTCTGATGCAATCAGAACTCCCGAGGCTTCTATGGGTGCTTCAAATGTTTCGGCTATCCCTGCAGTAAGAACATTCCTCTTTGATCTGCAGAGAGATATCGCTAAAAACAATAACTGCATTATGGATGGCAGAGACATCGGTACGGTTGTTCTTCCTGATGCACAGATAAAGCTTTTTCTCACAGCTTCACCTGAAGCAAGAGCTGAAAGAAGATATAAGGAACTCATTGAAAAAGGCGAGAAGGTTGATTTTCAGGATGTTCTTGACGACATAAACAAGCGTGATTATCAGGACTCACACCGTGAAATTGCTCCTCTCAAGCAGGCAGAGGATGCACTCCTCGTTGATAACAGTGGCTGCAATCTTGAAGAGGGTGTAGCTCTTGTTATGGGAATTATCAAAGAAAAACTCAACTGATAGAGGTCAGAAATGTCTTATAATTTTAATTTCAACAGGATAGAGCCGAGGTCTTCGTACCGTCTTTTCAGTCCGGTTGCAAAGCTTCTGATAAAGCTGAAATACAGAGTGAAATATATCGGTATGGAAAATCTGCCGAAGGAAGGCGGATATATACTTGCCTCAAATCATATTATGGCACTTGATCCTGTAATTCTTGCTGTTGCGAGTAAAAGACCGCTGCGTTTTATGGCAAAGAAAGAAGTTTTCAGAAATAAGATCTCAGGCTGGCTTATGACTATGATGAATGCTTTTCCTGTCGACAGATCGAAGTTTGATGAAGAGTCGATAAACTATGCTATCAATGTAGTTCGCAACGGAGATATACTCGGCATATTTCCAGAAGGTACGCGTTCACCTGATTTTACACCCAAAAAGGGGAAGGGCGGCGCGTGTTACATAGCAAAAGTGTGCAAGTGTGATGTGGTTCCGGTTTCAATTTACACTTCCGATAAGGCGAAAACGGGCACGAAACTTACCGTAAGATACGGTAAACCTATAAAGTATGAGGAATTGAAATTTGACCCGGATAGCATGAAAATGAAAGACTTGCGTCACGCAACAAGCATCATTATGGAAAGAATTACGGATTTATGGAGATTGGGCCATGGAGATTAAACTTGCAAAAACAGCGGGCTTCTGCTTCGGAGTTAACAGAGCTGTTGATATGCTTTACAGTATGGTTGAAAACGG
Organism: Acutalibacteraceae bacterium; assembly: GCA_036309125.1. Lineage (GTDB taxonomy): Bacteria > Bacillota > Clostridia > Oscillospirales > Acutalibacteraceae > CAG-488. Next base: position 10,121 of record JAXJUJ010000223.1, read on the forward strand.
TGAAAAGGTGTGTACCCTCGGACCGATAATTCACAACCCTCAGGTGATAGATGACCTGGCACAGAAGGGTGTCACCATAATTGAAAACGAAAACGATGTGCCTCAGGGTACAAAGGTTGTTATTCGTACTCACGGTGTTGAAAAGCAGGTGATAGACACACTTAAAGAAAATAACGTCGATTTCTGTGATGCTACCTGTCCGTTTGTACGTAAAATTCATAAGATCATAACTGAGAATTCAGACGAAAATACACTTGTTATGATAGCAGGTGACGAAAATCATCCCGAGGTGCAGGGTATAAGAAGCTACTGCAAGGGCGAGAGTATAGTGTTCAAAAATTGCGAAGAGCTGGAAAAAATTACTGAAAATTTCGGAAAATATTCCGAAAAAGCAATATTAGTGGTCTGGCAGACGACATTTAATACCGTAGAACACGAAAAATGTGTAAAAAAAATAAAAAAACACTATACAAATGCAAATATTTTTGATACAATATGTAGTGCTACTAACGAGCGACAGGAAGAGGCGATGCGTTTAGCCAAAACCTGTGACGCTATGATTATAGTAGGAGGACGGCAAAGCTCAAATACCGCGAAGTTGAAGGCTGTATGTGAGAACTGTTGTCCGACCTATCTGATTGAGACTGCAAGGGAGCTTTCTTCGATAGATCTCAGCAGCTACGAGAAGATAGGTGTAACCGCAGGAGCTTCCACTCCGGCGGCAATCATAAAGGAGGTACTTTCAACAATGTCGGAAAACACAAACGCAATCGAAAACGTTATTGAAACAGCAGAGGAGGTGGCAGTTACTTCTAACGCTGAAGATATGAGTTTTATGGAGGCACTCGAAGAGTCTCTTAAAAATATGAGCACAGACCAGAAGGTTCGTGGTATCGTTACAGGTATTTCTCCCAGTGAGATTCAGGTAGATATCGGCAGAAAGCAGACAGGTTATGTTCCTGCTGACGAATATAGTGCAGATCCTACAGCAGATCCTATGAAGGAGCTCAAGATCGGCGACGAAATCGGTCTCATCATTATGAAGACAAACGATCAGGAAGGCACAATTATGCTTTCTAAGAAGAGATTTGACGCTCAGGGCGCATGGGACAAGATCGAAGCAGCTAAGGAGAACGAAGAGGTTCTCACAGGTACAGTTACAGACGTCATCAAGGGCGGCGTTATCGTTGTTACAAACGGTGTAAGAGTATTTGTTCCTGCATCACTTGCTACAGCATCAAGAGGCGACTCACTTGACGATCTTCTCAAGACTAAGGTTGATCTCAAGATCATCGAAGTTAAGGCAGAGCGCGGCCGTAAAAAGGCTGTAGGCTCAATCAAGGCTGTTCTCAAGGAAGCTCGCAAGGCTGCTGAGGAAGCATTCTGGGCACAGGCTGAAGAAGGCCAGGTTTACCAGGGTACAGTTAAGTCACTCACAAACTACGGTGCATTCGTTGACATCGGCGGCGTAGACGGTATGGTACATATCTCTGAGCTTTCATGGAAGAGAATCAAGCACCCGTCAGACGTTCTTGCTGTTGGTCAGGAGATCGAAGTTTTCGTTAAGTCACTTGACAAGGAAAACAAGAAGATTTCTCTTGGCTACAAGAAGGCAGAGGACAATCCTTGGGAAATCCTTCGCCGTGACTATCCTGTTGATACTGTTATCGAGTCAGAAATCGTTGGTATGACAACATTCGGCGCATTCGCAACAGTTATCCCGGGCATCGACGGTCTTATCCACATTTCTCAGATTGCTGATCAGCACATCAGCAAGCCACAGGATGTACTCAAGGTTGGCGAGAAGGTTACTTGCAAGATCACAGCTATTGATTTTGACAAGAGCCGCGTAAGCCTTTCAATCCGTGCACTCCTCGCTCCTAAGGCTGAGGAAGAAGCAGTTGAAGAAGTTGCTGAAGAAGCACCCGTTGAGGAATAATCAATAACAAACAGGAGTGAAAAGGATTTCCTTTTCACTCTTTTTGCATTTTCAGGCATATAGTGGTATAATAATCACAATGAGGTGATTCTATGCGAATTTATGATATTATTCTCAAAAAACGTAACAGCGAAGAACTGACTGACGAAGAGATAAAATTCTTTGTAAGGGAAAGTCTTAACGGCAATATAAAAGATTATCAGGTCACAGCTTTGCTTATGGCTGTCTGCTTCAACGGTATGACGGACAGAGAAACGGCAACTCTGACAATGGAAATGGCAAGATCAGGTGATATGGTTGATCTGTCTTCTGTTGACGGATATACCGTTGACAAGCACAGCACAGGCGGCGTCGGTGACAAAACAACTTTGATAGTTACCCCCATAGTAGCATCTCTTGGAGGTAAGGTTGCCAAAATGTCAGGCAGAGGTCTTGGTCATACGGGTGGCACCGTTGATAAGCTCGAATCAATCGAGGGTTTCAGAACGAGCCTTTCGGGCGAAGAATTTTTGAATCAGGTCAATAAAATCGGACTTTGCGTAGTCGGTCAGTCGGGTGATCTCGCACCTGCTGATAAAAAATTCTACGCTTTACGTAACGATACCGCAACAGTTGACAGTATCCCGCTCATTGCTTCAAGCATTATGAGCAAGAAGCTTGCCGCAGGATCGAAGGGGATTGTCCTTGATGTGAAAACGGGCAGCGGAGCTTTTATGAAAAGCGTTGAAGAGTCTGAAGCTCTTGCTAAGGCTATGGTTGAAATCGGCAAAGCCGCTGGCAGAGATACCGTTGCAGTAATTACAAATATGGATATTCCTCTTGGTAATGCTGTCGGAAATTCGCTCGAAGTTATTGAAGCTGTCGAAACCCTCAGAGGTAACGGATGCGAAGATCTTGCAACCGTGTGTATCGAGCTTGCTTCAAATATGCTTACTCTTGTAACAGGAAAGAGTAAAGAAGACTGTGTTGATATGGCGAAAGGCGCAATTGCTGACGGTTCTGCTCTTAATAAACTCAAAGAAATGGTTTATGAACAGGGTGGAAATCCTGATTGGATTGAAGATACTTCGCTCTTCCCGAAGGCAGAATACAGTTTTGAAATCAAAGCCGAAGCTGATGGCTATATTATGCATATGGATGCTGAAAAAATCGGTGTTGCATCGCTTCTTCTTGGAGCAGGAAGAAACACAAAAGAAGACGAGCTTGATTTTTCGGCAGGTATTATTCTTAACAAGAAAACGAGTGATAAGGTAACGAAGGGCGAAATTATTGCAACACTTTATGCAAACGATAAAAATAAATTCAGCACGGCGACACAGAAATTCAACGAAGCAATCGTTTTCTCTGATGAATATATTGAAAAGCAACCACTTGTTTATTCTGTAATCAAATAATCCGAGGTGAACACTATGGCTAACTTTTTTATAAATATAATACGTTTCATTGTTTCAATACTACTGACTTTGGGTATCGTTCAGTCGCCTTATGCGCAGTATACTCCGATTGAAAACAGAGTCTACACAGATGGTGAACTGAACGTTGAACCCGATACTTCAAAATACATTAAAATCACGGCTGAGGATGAAGGGTTTGATATTTACAATCCTGAAGAGGGCGCATCATTTGGCTACCGTTACGGCCCGTCGATGATAATGAATGCTGACGGCAGTATAGATGCATATTTTTCTGCACCGGGATGTGTGGAAGAGTGGGACTGGATTACGTATCGCCATTCACCCGACGGCGGCAAAACGTGGACTGAGGAAAAGTCTGTTTTGCAGCCTACACCTGCTTCGGAAGATTTCTTCTCCTGCTGTGATCCCGGAGTGGTGAAGTTTGGTGATTATTATTACCTTGGATATACTTCAACTGTGGTTGACGGTGGCGTAGACAATAACGTTTTCGTTGCACGAAGTAAAAATCCTGACGGCCCGTTTGAAAAATGGAACGGCAACGGATGGGGCGGTAAGCCTGAGCCGATAGTTGTTTTCACGGGCAATCCTGAAAGATACGGAGCAGGTGAGCCGAGCATGGTTGTTGTCGATGATACGCTTTATCTTTACTATACCTGGCGTGATGACGATGTTAATCAGACACATGTTGCCGTAGCTGATGCGACAGATGAAAACTGGCCGCTTACACTCGAAAACAAGGGCATAGCTATGAGACATGTGTATAATGACTTTAATGCTATGGATTCTGCAGATGTTAAATACGTTGAAGATTATGGCAAGTTTATCGCAGTTGTAACTTGTGACAGATTTACAACAGACAGCTTTGTCGGCGTGTATGTTTCAGATGACGGTATCAATTTCAGAGAGTCTGATGCGATGAAAACGAATATCAGCCACTGTTGCCATAATATTGGTATAACAGGCAGACCTGACGGTCATATACGTCTTAGTGACGATATTTACGTTGCCTATGCCTATGGTGATCAGTGGGCATACTGGCCGACGAGGATGAATAAAGTTAATCTTTCGTTGGTTGACAATCCTGATTTTTCAGACATCAATAATGAAAATGTCAAAACTCCCGTTGATTTTGTAAAGGTGGGTATGTTTGCGAATTACATAGGCATCACTACTGAGTCGAGAGTTTATGAATTATCGCTGTCAGACACGTTTAACAGTGAAAAAATAATAGTACTCAAAGCTGATACAAGACTCGAGCTCCGAAAGGTAAGGGATGACGTTACTTTCAACGGTTACGATAAAGAGATAATCGAGATCAAGGGTAAACGTGTTTATCCGAAAGCAGTCGGAAAAACTTATGTCACAGCCGAGTGGGAAGGACATACGGCGGTATTTCAGGTAGTTGTTACCGAATGATAAAAATTAACTCACGGTTAAGTCAGAGCTTTAACCGTGAGTTTTTTATTTTAAATGGAAAAACACCCGCAGAAATCATCTGCAGGTGTCAGGATGGTCAGTGGTTAGCAACCACAGCCGTTGTTGTTGAGGAAACCGTTGTTACAACCGCAGTTATTATTGCAACCGCAATTGTTGTTGCAACCGCAACCACACTCAGAGAATAAAAGGATGATGATGAGAATCATAAACCAGTTATTGCAGCAACCCATGTCGTGACCTCCCTTCGGATTGAGGCGGAAGCCGTTGTTTTCCGCCTTACACTAACATTCTATGTGTTGCAATATTTTTTGTGATTGTCCGTCTGAAAATTTTTCTGATATAAATATTAATGAGCCTGATGAATTAGGGGTAATAGTGCAAAGGTTTTCGGCAGGGATAAATCCCTGCCCTACGTATATATTGAATTCACATCGTAGGGAATGCATTTATGCATTCCGGAAAGGTGATGATGAATATGGGCTTGTTGATATATTTTAAAATCTTTTGTAGGGTGTGACGCTTGCGACACACCGTAATTTTTGTTGTATATCGTCACGTCGTAAGCGTTAAGTCTTACACACAAAAATCCGAACGAGGTGGTAGGGGCGACCATTGGTCGTCAATCGAAAATCGCACAAAATCCTCGGGCAGATAATATCTGCCCCTACGTACCCAAATATGGTTAAACGCGTAGGGCGGTGGCTTGCTGCCGCCGTTTTTTTTGTCAAATTTTTATATTGTTTATGCGTCAGGGATTAATCCCTGCCCTACGTATATATTGAATTCACATCGTAGGGAATGCAATTATGTATTCCGAAAATATAGTATTTGTAGAGTTTTCAATAGATGACCATTGGTCTCTTGATTTTGTTGCTCTTCAGAAACAAGCAAAAAACAGCAGGATTTTTCCTGCTGTTTTTTCATAAATTATAAAACTTCACCTACGCAAAAATCACCATCAACTGAAGTGATTTTTGCTGTAACGAGTTTACCGCAAGGATGTGAGCCTTTGATTTTAACGGGAGTGTAGTTTTTGGTGTAACCCTCCGTGAAACTGTCGTCGTGCCGTGTTTCGAGGAGCACCTCTACCTCTTTGCCGATCTGTGATTTAAGGAAATTCTGTCTGATTTTTTCTGTTTCTTCAATCATAATGTGACTGCGGACTTCCTTGGTCTTTTTTTCGATCTGCTCCATTTTTGCTGCACGTGTACCTTCTCTCGGTGAGTAGGGGAAAACGTGCACCTTTTCAAATCCGATTTCTTTTGCAAAGTTGACATTGTCTTTGAAATCGTCCTCACTCTCTGTGGGGAAACCGACCATAATGTCGGTTGTTATAGAAGTATCGACGAAGGCTGAACGGAGTTTATCGCAAAGCTCTTTGTATTCAGCACTTGTATAGTGTCTGTTCATTGCCCTGAGTGTGTTGTCGCATCCACTCTGAAGAGAGATGTGAAACTGAGGGCAGAATTTGTCGATTTTTGCGAGTCTTTCGATGACGTCATCAGTAATATGGTCAGGCTCAAGCGAGCCTAAACGGATTCTCTCAAAATTCATACTTGCAGCAAGTTCAACTGCATCGCAGATGTTAAGTCCGATGTCACTTCCGTAGGACGAAAGGTTGATTCCGACGAGAACAATTTCAATGAATCCTGCGTCACTCAGTGTGCGAAGCTCAGCTTCAAGCTCATCAATCGGCTTTGAGCGAACTCTGCCTCTTGAATAGGGGATGATGCAGTAAGAGCAGAAACGGTTGCAACCGTCTTCGATTTTTACGATAGCTCTTGTACGTCCTTCAAAGCCTGAAATGTTGTCACCCGTGAACTTATCCCCTGTTTCGTGCGACTCTATTTCGATAACTCTCCGTCCACAGGAGAAATATCTTTCGATAAGCTCGGGTAATCTGATGTTATTCTTATTGCCGAGAACGATGTCAGCTTCATTGAGCGCTTCTGCATCCTCAGGGAAAGCCTGAGGCATACAACCCGTCAGTATAACAATGCTGTCGGGATTTTTCCTTTTGAAGCGACGGACGGTCTGACGGGTTTTTCTGTCGCTTTCTGCCGTTACCGTACAGGAATTGATGACATATACGTCAGCTTTTTCATTTGGTGAAACAAGCTCAAATCCGCACTTCACCATTCTTTCAGCCATCGCCTGAGATTCATATTGATTAACTTTACAGCCGAGTGTAAAAAACGCAATTTTCATAAGTTTTCCTCCGAATACTATTAAATTATAATTCAAAATTCATCTTTGTGCAAGATTAACTTTTAACGGCATATATATTAATTGAAACGGAGGTTGTTTTATGAAACGAATTTTAAGTGTGCTTCTTAGTATTGTGCTGATTATTCCGCTGTGCATTTCAGCCGGTGCTGAAGAAAAAATGCCTGTTGAAGTGAAGGCAAAGGCTGCTGTGCTTATGGACCAGACTACGGGCAGAGTGCTTATGCAGATGAATGCACACGAAAAGCTTTACCCTGCATCAGTTACTAAAATAATGTTAATGCTTCTTGTGATGGAAGCAATTGACAGCAACAAAATCCGTCTTACGGATATTGTGACAACGAGTCCTGTTGCCGCGTCAAAGGGTGGTTCTCAGATCTGGCTAAAAGAGGGCGAGACGATGAGCGTTGATGAGCTTCTCAGAGCAACTGCCGTTTACAGTGCAAATGATGCGTGTACGGCATTGGGCGAGTATGTAGCGGGAAGCGACGAGGCTTTTGTAGCAATGATGAATAAACGTGCCGCAGAGCTTGGAATGAAAAACACGCATTTTGAAAACTGTACCGGTCTTGATGATGACACAGAAAATCATCTTACTACAGCTTATGATATCGCCCTGATGTCAAGAGAGCTTATGAAACACGAGCTTATCAAGGAGTATACAACTATCTGGATGGATTCACTGCGGGATGGTAAGACTGAACTGGTCAACACAAATAAGCTGATACGCTTTTATAACGGTGCGACAGGTCTTAAAACGGGCACTACTAATAAGGCAGGGTGTTGTGTATCTGCAACGGCAACGAGAGAAGGTACCAGCCTTATCGCTGTGGTTATGGGCTCTGATAACAGCACTGACCGATTCGAGGGAGCGAAAGCAATGCTCAACTGGGGATTTGCCAATTACTCGTCAGTAACGCCTCAGATCGACAGGGCTATGATAGCTGATGTGAATATACTCAGGGGAGAGGAAAGGAAAATTACACCACAGACTCCGCCTGTTACGACTGTGTTGATTCCTAAAGGAAGGGAAAAGGACATAGTTCAGGATGTGCAGCTTGCAGCTGAGGTAGAAGCTCCTGTTGAGTCAGGTCAGACACTCGGTAAGGTGACTGTCAGGCTGGACGGTGAGGTGCTTGGTGAGTACAATCTGACTGCTCCGCACTATGTTGATCGCTTGTCTTTTGAAACGGTTTTTTGTAGATTGTTGGCTGTTATATGTAAGAAATGAGTGAAAATTTATGAAAATTCCATTAAAAATTACTAAATAATACTTGCAAAAATGGCTGTAATAGGTTAAAATATATACAAATAATCGGTATCTATACATCGGAGGCAATAATTAATAATGGCAGTAAAACTTAACTCAAAATATGTAGAATCCTTTTTGCCGGAGAATTCTATCGAAGAAATCAAGGCAGAGGTTCTTACGGCACATGATGCACTCAATAATGCAACAGGAAAGGGCAATGACTTTTTAGGTTGGCTCACACTTCCTGAAAATTATGACAAAGAAGAATTTGCTGAAATCAAAAAGGCAGCAGAGAAAATCAGAAACGATTCCGAGGTTCTTGTAGTAATCGGTATCGGCGGATCATATCTCGGTGCACGTGCAGCTATCGAATTCATCAAGTCTCAGAATTACAACCTTCTTCGCAAGGGTGCTCCTGAAATTTACTTTGCAGGTAATACAATCAGCTCTGATTCACTTAACGAGCTTGTTGAGATTATCGGAGACAGAGATTTTTCAGTTAATATTATTTCAAAGTCAGGTACAACAACAGAGCCTGCAGTAGCATTCAGAATTTTCCGTGATATGCTTGAAAAGAAGTACGGAAAAGAGGGTGCAGCACAGCGTATCTACGCTACAACTGATGCAAGCAAAGGTACACTCAAGAGTCTTTCAGACACACTCGGATACAAGACTTTCGTTGTTCCTGATGATGTCGGCGGACGTTACTCAGTTCTCACAGCAGTAGGTCTTCTTCCTATCGCTGTTGCAGGAATTGACATTGATACGATTATGAAGGGTGCAGCTGACGCTATGAAGGCATATTCAGTTGCAGACCTTGATAATAACGATTGCTACAAATATGCAGCAATCAGAAATATTCTCTACAGAGCAGGTAAGAAAATTGAGCTTATGGTAAGCTATGAGCCTTCTTTCACAATGATGAACGAATGGTTCAAGCAGCTCTACGGAGAAAGCGAAGGCAAGGATGGCAAGGGTATTTTCCCTGCATCAGTTGTTTTCTCAACTGACCTTCACTCAATGGGTCAGTACATCCAGGAAGGTGAAAGAACACTCTTTGAAACAGTTGTTGTTTTTGACAAGTCAAAGACAGAGGTTGAAATCAAAGAGGAGGACGGCGATTTTGACGGACTCAACTTCCTTGCAAATAAGAATCTTTCTTTCGTAAACAGAAAGGCTTTTGAAGGAACAGTACTTGCTCACACAGACGGCGGCGTTCCGAATATCGTTCTTGAAGTTGAAAAGATGGATGAATATAACCTCGGCTACCTTATCTATTTCTTTGAAAAGGCTTGCGCTGTCAGCGGTTACGTTCTCGATGTTAACCCGTTTGATCAGCCCGGTGTTGAGAGTTATAAAAAGAATATGTTTGCCCTTCTCGGCAAACCCGGCTATGAGGACAGAAAGGCTGACCTCGAAGCAAGACTTAACTAAGTTAAAATTTCGTGAAGCTCACGGATTTTAAAATATAAGAAGGAGGATATACTTATGGTATCTCTTATTTTAGGCAAAAAAGGTTCAGGAAAGACAAAGCGTTTGATCGAAAAAGTTAACGAGGCTATTGAAAAGTCAAACGGCAATGTAGTATGCGTTGAGAAGCAGCCGAAGCTCACATACGACGTTAACTACCGTGCACGTCTTATTGATACAGACCACTACTGCGTAAGCGGTTATGACGCATTCTACGGTTTCCTTTGCGGTATCTGCGCAGGTGACCACGACATTACTGACATACTTATCGATGCAACTCTCAGAATCGGTTCTCGCGATTACAACGAGCTTGCAGTTTTCCTTAAGAAGGTTGATGAACTCAGCAAAAATCACGTTGAAGAGAAGAACTTTATTCTCACAGTTTCTGCTGATGAGTCAGAGCTTCCTGTTGAAATCTTTGATTTCTGCAAAAAACTTTAATTAATTTTTACGGACTTGCTGAAAGGTGAGTCCGTAATGTTAATTTTAAAGAAAATTTTAAAAACAGTGTTGACAAATCGCCTCGGACACTATATAATAATCGATGCATGACATTTGAGATGAAGGGTAATCTATGTTTTTTATTGAGCTTGAACCTGTCTTTAATAATGAAGGCTATTCCCGTGAGGTGAATTTCACACTTGATATGAGCGACTGTTATTTTAACGGTGGCTTTCCATTCAATGATAGTGTGGTTATCAGCGGTGAGGTTAAAAACTCAACTGGCATTGTCAGCCTTGTGGCTTCGGCGGAATTTACCTTGAATCTTACCTGTGACAGATGTGCGTCAGAATTTGAACGTACATTCTCAATCCCGATTGAGCACGTGTTGGTTACAGAGCTTAATGATGAGGATAATGATGATTTTATCGTCGTTGATTCTTTCCATTATGATGTTGAACCGCTCGTTAATGAGGATATTTTGTTATCCTTGCCCATGAAGGTACTTTGCAGGGAGGACTGTGTCGGTATCTGTCACCGATGCGGAAAAGACTTGAATGACGGCCCCTGTGACTGCGGCAGGGATTTTGATCCCAGATGGGACGCTTTGCAGCAGTTGCTGGAGGATGACCGGTAAAGAACTATTATTTAGCAATAAGGAGGCGCTGAAAAATGGCAGTACCCAAGAGAAGAGTTTCTAAAGCTAGAAGAGACAAGAGACGTTCAAACGTATGGAAGATGGAAGCACCTGCACTTGTAAAGTGCTCACAGTGCGGCGAGTTTAAGAGAACTCACAGAGTTTGCGCAGCTTGCGGTTATTACAATGGTAAGCTCGTAGTAAAGAAGGACGCATAAGTCTGTTCTTTTCAATGAAACGGCGAAAGGTAGAGATGGACCGCAAAGTCCTTTCTCTGCCTTTTTGACTTTTTGTGGAAAATTTAAGATCAGCACTAACCAATGCCTCCCTTGCCTAAAGGGAGGTGGATTTTGCGAAGCAAAAGAC